>JBFYXR010000514.1:0-4183 GCA_041310455.1 Desulfobacteraceae bacterium
ACCTGACTCAGCCTTTCACGCTCATATTCAGCGGATGCAGCGTACAGGTTGTTCTGAATCAGGACGATGTCAAGAGGTGGGGCTCCCTTTCATCATCTCAACAGGATGCGGGAGGACCACCGCCCGGGCGCTGACATTGCGGCTATGGATACCTTTTCAATTTGGTTTCAATCGGCTCTTCTAAGATCTATTTAAGATTTAGCCAACTGATGGCTGCGATATATAAGATACAGTGTTCTGAATACCATTTTGGTTAATATTTCAGGGAGGAGGAAGAAAATGATCACCCAAAAAACATCCATTACAATTTTATTAGCTATAGTCCATATTATTGTTCTTATAGCTTTTGCCACAACTGATAAATCGGCGTTTGCTGAGGTTCCTGCTACTAAGATCGTTGATGCCGATTCCACCTGGGTTGTCAGCGAGACCACCAGCCTCAGTAGCCTGACCATCGGCAGGCGCGCCTCCATCACTGCACCGGAAGGTTACAGTGTAACCCTGACGGTTGATGGTGTTGGTACACCTATTAAATATGGTACGTATAAGGGAAAGATAGTCCTCACAGTCACAAATGTAATCACAATGGAAGGCAGGGGCGGGTCTCCCGGTGGTTTCCTTACAGGCGGCGGCGCTCCTAGCGGCGCCCCGGGTAGTGCAGGTGGAGGCGCTCCTGCTGCCGGAGGCGGTGCTCCGGGCGGGGCCGCAGTTAATGCTGCTCCCGGTGCTGCTCCGGGCGGTGCAGCGGCGGGGGGCGCTCCTGCCGGAGGGGGTGGTCCCGGAAGAAGCTCAAAACCTTTTAGAGCGGCAGTTTATATAGAGAACGGCAAATATGTGGCCGAGAAATCCGTCGCAGCGGCAGTGGCCGGAGGAAAGGTGACTGACACGTCAGCAAAGGATGTCAAAATCACATCCAATGAAGGCTACTTTAACGGCATCATTGTAACAGGTAAATCCAGGTCTTCCTATTCCATAATCAATCCGGTTATCAACCTGAGTGAAAACGGAGGCGATGACTTTTCAGGTCTGGGCGCGGCAATCACGGTTAATGGAAAGGCGGAAGTCACCATAGATGGCGCCAGGATTCGCGGCAGCGGTTATAACAGGAGCGCCGTCATTGTCAGCGGTGAAGCTGTAGTTCATGTGAATAATTCCGATATAGAGGTGGACAGCGGAATATTGAATGAAGACCCTGTCTCAACCCTGGGGATAGATAATAAGACTATGCTGGTGGGACCATGGCTGATGGGCATGTTCGGCCGCAATCGCGCCACCAATGTGATGCAAAGCGCCACCGTATACTACAATAATTGCCATATCAAGTCCCGTGAATGGGGTTGTCTCTCAACCGACGGTCCTACAAAAATCAGACTCTTTGCAACGAATTGTCTTATTGAGACCGTTCAGAGCGGTTACGGTTCCTATTCCATCGGCGATAGTATCAATACATTCAGCGGCTGCACTTTCAACGTCGTGGACTACGGCCTTATACTTTGCAATATGGGCTCCGGGATCTTGACCGACGGGTGTGTGGTGAATTCCAAGAAGATCGGCGTAATGATGCACGACGGCACCGGCGGCAGCAACCTGACCATCGACAAGGGCACTGTACTCAATACTAAATCAACTGTAATACAGATCAAGGGCAGCCGCGGCGCCAGTATAGTCGTGGACAACGCGAAGCTGAATACGGAAAAGGGCATTATTCTTCAGACCATGCCGAATGATGACCCCGATATGCAGGATAAGAATATCGTTACCGGCAGTGAGGGCAATACCAGAGATGTCAACGCCACCTTCAGTAATATGACGCTGAACGGAGATATCGTCAATGGTTTTACCGCCTCGGGTTCTGTGAATGTCGTTTTCAAGAATGCTGTAATTACGGGCGCTATCACAACTGCCACCGCTGAGCACCCGCTCATGAATGGTGAGAAAATCACAATGGAGACCCCTGAGTACTATTATTTTATCGGAGAGGTAAAAAATATCTTTGGCGCAAAATCTGAGGACCCCCATGGCGTATCAGTGTCACTTGATTCAGGCTCAAAATGGATTGTAGACAGGACTTCCTACATCACCAGCCTGACTATTGACAATGGCGCTGCCGTTACCGCTCGTGAAGGGTGCAAGGTGACCATGACGGTTGACGGTGCTGCAAAAGAAATTAAATCCGGCACCTACAAGGGCCAGATCGTGCTTACTGTCACTAAAAACGCTTAGCATGAGGGCGGAGGGTCACAGAACGTCAGTCTGAATCTTAAAAACAAATAATAACAAATGGGCCGCTTCACAATGTGAGACGGCCCATTTGTATCTGTATATATCCTTGACTTTTAATAAACTGTAGGTGTATAGATGCTCAGTGTTTATGACATAATCGGCATATAAATTTACAAAAGAGGTTCAGTATGAATCTATAATTAAAGGCCCCGCGTTCTCATCAAGAGACGTGGGGTTTTTTTATAAAATTTCCTGTCAAGGAGGGTTTAATGAATCTGATAAGCTCAATTTTAGGAAGAAGGCAGTTTTTGAGGGTATTTGCCGGTTCTGCTGCTGCGCTGGCCCTTGGAAAGGGAGCAAAGGCGCCGGGTTTTTCTGGCATGACCGCGAAGGCAGCGGAGAAACAGGCCTCTGCCGGGGAAAAATCCCTTAAAGGTATTGTCGTCTATTATTCGGCAACAGGGAGCACCGCGAAGGTCGCCAAGGCAATACATCGAGGGATGAAGACGGCAATTGACTGTGACATCGCACCGATCAACAAGATCGATCCCAAAAAGATGTCTGAGTACGATGTAATAGCCGTTGGCGGCCCTATCTGGTTTTACAGGGAGACGGCAAACCTCAAGCTTTTTATATACAACATGCCCAAAATGACCGGCAAGCTATGCGTCCCCTTCTGCTCGCACGGATCAGAGCCTTCCGGATACTTTTTTTCAATTTCAAGGACCATACTTCAGAAAGGGCTTACCATCATCGGCTGGAACGACTGGTATGGGAGCGTATTTCATGTCCTCCACATGCCCAAGCCCTATGTTACCGACGGGCACCCCGATCATATAGACATTGAGGAGGCCGAGGCCTTTGGAAAATCAATGGCTGACAGGGCCCAAAGGATCTATGGCGGAGAAACGGGTCTTATTCCGGAAATACCTGGCGGGCCTGATGCTGATCCCCTCTGGAACCGGTACACCCTGGCGGATTTTATGGCATCTTCCGAGGAAGGTGAGGGAGAGGATACGCCTGCTGCCAATGGTCAGCCAGATACCGGGAGAGGGCAGTCTCCCGGGGGAAACGTGCCTGCCGGCCAACCTGCCGCTATAGGAGCTTTCGATCCAAATGCACAGCGCGGGGGAACGCCTTCCGGGGCAGCTCCAGGCGGCCGGGGCGATGACCCGGGTAATGCAGGCGGTGGATCAGGAGGCATGCCGGGCGGGAAAACAATCCCGGTTATCGACACCTCAATATGTGTCTTTCCGCGCTGTAAGGCATGCGCGGAGACCTGTCCTGTGGATGCTATAGATTTCTCCGTCTCGACACCTGCAGGCTGGTCAAACAAGTCTTCGCTGATTATCAAGGAGGCGTGTATAAGCTGCGGCTTGTGCCAGAAGATGTGTTCATATGACGCCCTGGCATATGGAGGCGGAGGCACAAAGCATGTAATCGATATGAAGAAGTGTATATATCCGAAATGCACCCTCTGTCTTGATCACTGTCCCATGAACACCATCTATCTTTCAAACGGTCAGCTAATCTATCATCAGAATTGCGAAGGATGCGACGTCTGCTGGTGCATCTGCCCGACGGGGGCAGTGGATATTCCCAATCTTGCAACAACACACGCGTCCATGCAATTCACCAGGAATCATCCGTTTTTAAAGACAATAAATAAGAACGAAGCAAGGGGGAGGTTCCGGAGGCTTGTGTCCCTCGACGAGGTGGGCTGGGACAACCCTATATGGACCAACAAGAATATTCCGCGCATTGTATTCAAGGAAGGCGAGGAGTGGCCTGAGATGAAAGACAACCAGGGCAATGTCATAAAAAATTATTATGACTAAAATCATTACTGTCCAAAACAATCTTAAACCATTATCTTAAGTCTTTAAGGAAAAACATTAAGACCTCGTCATGCCCGCGAAGGCGGGCATCCAGTGGTTTTTTCTTTAACTGAAAACTCTGG
>JBFYXR010000517.1:0-5250 GCA_041310455.1 Desulfobacteraceae bacterium
GCCTCTTTTTTATAACGTCACAAAAAAACAAATTCTGATTTTCAATTTCGAAATCCGACGGATCGGGGATTATAGAATTATCACTCCCACATTCAGGCTCAATTTCAAGTCAACATCCAGAGTCTTTTCCTTGGAATCCCTGAATAAAATCTTAATAGTGTAACTGCCGCTGTTTTCATCGAGGCCGTCGAATTTGAAGTCGCCGAAATTGTCTGTAAGAGTCTCCTTGATCAGATTTGCAGCCTTCAAGAGCTTTACAAGAGCCTCGCCGGCGCAGTCCGTAATGCCGTTCTGCTCAAAGGCAACGCTGCCTGCTATAAAGCATTTTTCAAAACGATAGAGGTTTTTGTACCAGACCCTGGGCAGGGTCCCCCTGTTGTCAAGGAGCCTTTCAAGGTTTTCCCTTTTGGCCATTTCTTCCATCTGCCGGTCTTCAATCTTAATAAGGCTCAAGGCTCCTGTAGGGCATGCCTGGACGCACCTGGTCTTTTCCCAACCCTGGTCCAGCAGATGGGCGCAGAGTGTGCATTTCTGAGGGAGTTCTTTTTCCTGGTTCCACCAGATTGCATCATAGGGACATGCCTTGACGATCGTCTCCTGTCCCTTGGCCCTGACAGGGTCTATGACTACTATCCCGTCATCTCTCTTGTAGACAGCATTGTCCTTCGCCGCCTTAATGCATGGGGCATTGTCGCAGTGCATGCAGGGGGTGGGCCTGTAGGCGACATCAATGAGGGGATACTGCCCCCTTTCTTTCCTCATTATGTTCATCCACCTCTGCCCGTGCAGGGGCTGAGGGGCGCTGTAGCCCGGCCAGCTGTTATCCACATGCTCATCCTTGCATGAAAGAAAGCAGTTGTTGCAGTCCTCGCACTTTTCGATATCAATAATCATGTTCCATTTTTTCATTTTATCTCTGCCTCCCCCTGCCATTTTGCTATCTGAACAAGACATGAATTGGCGGCAATGCTATGGGATTTTTCGATCATCATCCTTGTAGGCGTCAGCTGGTTCATGCATCCTCCCCTGTCCACGGAATAGCCCGGCTCGCCTACAGGGTCATATTTGGCCGAGGATTCATAGGAGTGCACCGTGCCGGGAGGTACACGCTCAGTCACCTGTGCTGCGCACACAACCGCACCCCTGTCGTTGAAGACCTTTACAAGGTCCTTCTCCCTGATCCCCCTTGCATCCGCATCACGGGTGTTGATCCTGACTATCCAGTAGTAATAGCCGGCAATGAGAACACGGTGATCCGTGATATCATTGATTATGCTGTCCTTTGCATCCGACATTGTGTGGAAGCTGAACTTGGCATGGGGTGTAATCAGCTGCAGGGGATACTTTTCATAAAGCTCCCTTGTGTGATGGCCTTCCCATGCAGGGATATACTTTGTCATTACAGGCCTCTCCGGGTCATCAGGGTCAAACCTCATCAAGCTTGAACAGACAAACTCCAGCTTGCCTGACTGGGTCTGGAGGCCCATCCCATAATTTTCCGTGTAGTCCGCCGGAAGTGGAGAGATCTCAGGTGTGTCCTTGGGTCTGCCCTCTGCAAAAGACCGATAGGACACAGGTGCCCGCATCTCTTTTTTTGGTGCAGGCACTACATAGTAGCCTTTTTTCAGGAAGTCCTTCCAGGATATCACTCCCGTGAGGTCAGTGCCGTCGAATATGCGCTTGCACCAGTCCAGCTCTGTCACGCCTTCGGAAAATACGGCAGAGAGCCCGAGCCTCTTTGAAAGTTCAAGAAATATCCGGAAGTCTGATTTTGATTCCCCCAGCGGCTCAATGCACTTGTTCTGGATGTGTATGACGCGGTGGTTGCACTGGGTATATCCATGCTCCACATAGCCGCCGCTGTTGGCGAATTCCCCAATGTCCCACCTTTCGAAATTCGTGCAGGCGGGCAGGATGATATCCGCAAACTTTGCCTCGCCTTCAAACCATATGGACTGGTTGACAACAAACTCGAGATTCTTGCTCCTGTATGCCCTGGCGTAGCGGTTTGTGTCATTCATTGTTCCGAAGTGGGAGCCGCCGTACTTGTAATACATCTTTACCGGCGAGTGGCCCGGAGCAGGATAACCGATCTTCATGAACTGGCCTTCAATTGTCTTGGGATTGGCAGGATAGCCGAAGGTCGTGCCATCAAGTATGGCCTCGGGTATTCGAAGCCTTGGAACGGCCTGCATAACAGTATTCATGGTTGCGAGCTGCGGCGCGCGTTGATAGAGATTAACCGCCATTGCGGTGCCCTCAAGATCTCCGGATAAGCCGCCCTCTGCATAGCCTGGGAAATAAAAGGTTGTATCAAGCGGTGTCCCCTGCTGCAGGCAGCCCATGTTGATGCCCGGCTTTCCAAGCCCCTGCATGGCCATGAGGCAGACCATGGACCTGGCCCACTCATTGCCTGTTGCGCACCTGCACGCGCTTCCGAAACCTGAGATGCCTCCGGCCGCGAGATAGGTCTTCTTTGTCCCCCATTCCCTGGCAAGGGCCCTGACATCCTTTGCAGGTATCGCCGATTCATTCTCCTGCCATTCAGGGGTCTTTGGTATCCCATCATCTCTCCCCAATATATATTCCTTCCACTGGTCAAACCCGACGGTCCTGTCCGCTACATATTTTTTGTCATAGAGGCCTTCCGTTATCCAGACATAGGCAATGGCAAGGGACAGGGCATTGCCGGTAGCAGGTCTGGGGGCCAGCCATTTCCCTCCAAAGAGTGCGGCCGTGTGGTTGTAAAAGGGGTCGATGTGCACAAGTTTGATGCCAAGGTCCTTCAGCCACTGCCTGCGCGCTGTCCCCTCAAAGGCCCCATAGACGCCTGCCGTGGCCTCGGGATCGCTGGACCAGAACACGATCATTTCGCAGTCCTTTAGAAGGTCTTCAACCGTTCCATAGGTCTCTGAGGCGCCCAAACGCATGCTGTTTCCCCAGTGGTGCATAGCTCCCCAGAACCAGCCCTCCCAGCTGTCGGGATTATGCATTATTGGCGTCCATCCGATCGAATTAAAGAACCTGCGGTGGCTGCTCAGCCAGTAACCCAGTATGCCCCAGAGGTGGTGGGAGCCTGTCCCGCTCATAATTGCTCCCGGGCCATAGACGCTTTTCATGCGCTTTATCTCATTGGCAGTTATATCAAGGGCTTCATCCCAGGTTATTCTCTTATAACCGGAGATTCCCCTGTTCTTTTCATTCCTTTCACCGTCGGGATCAAAATCCACGCGCATCATGGGGTAAAGAAGCCGGTCCTTAGAATAGATCAATGATTTAGAGGCAAAGGTATAGGGTGAAAGCGTGGTCTTCCTGGGGGGCGTGAATTTTTTCCCTCTTGCCTCGATGGTCCAGGGCTCAGCATCTTCACTGTCAAATTCAATGGGTGTAACGCGAAGAATTCTATTGTCTTTTACATACACAAACACCGGCCCGCCGTTTGAGCCGTTTACATATCTTTTAACGCCGTTTCCAAGATCGATGCCGTATTCGACACCATCGGTCAGCATCAGGGATAATGTCTCCATAAACCATGATGTCAGTTCGTCAGGCCCCGACATGGTTATCTTAAAGCTCTTGAGGGCGCTCACCTGTTCCAGCTGGCTCCGCCAGGGTGTCATGAGCCTCGCACCCAGGGCGGCGTCATGGTAGATTATGACAATATCAGGATCAGTTATAACCTTTCCCCTTGAGATAACCCTTCCACCCTTAAAGGTGAAATACCTTCCTGTCCTGTTGTCCCTTGTTTTAATCTGGGCTGTAAACTCCTTTTCGCCAAGCCTTCCTCTGAATGTGGTGCTTAATCTTGCCTTTAGATTGAGGACTATTTTCAGATTAAAGAGAATAAAGGCGAAGATCAGCCGTGACATCTTTGGGGACCTTGTAAAAAGGGAAATAAATCGGTCGATTAATTCCGGTAGAATTGGTTTCATATTTTACCTCGATAAAAAATACAGGTAATATACCCTTGTATGTGAAAATTTAACCTCGAACAGGCTGATTATGCCCTTAGAATCAAATGGGGTTGATTCCTGATATAATAATTATTAGCTTTAATGCCAAAAGTAAATTAAAATATAGACTATTCCAGATTAGAACCTGTTTTACTGTTTCTTTATCCTTACCTGTAACTATACATTGCGTCTAATATAATGCAGCATTAGTCTCCTCCCCTCTCAGGGGAGGATTAAGGTGGGGTCTTTTAAGGTGCTCCTTCATCGATGTCTTAAGACCCCCTCCAGCCTCCCCCCAAGAGGTGGAGGAATTTTGGTTCCAGAGTATCCAGATTAGAAGATGCTGCAATACTTATGACGTCATATATAAAAGATCGGCCGGCCATTATCCGATCTATCTATGTTAATATTATAATATGCAGATGGAGGTCAAAGATGTCAAATCCCGATATCAAAATCAATGAAATCAAGGCACTGGAGTCCCAGGTTGCTGAGATCAGATCGAAGATCGAGGCTATGGACAAGACGAAACCATCCAATAAACTCTCCATGGTGGTGTTCAGCGGTGACCTGGATAAGATCCTTGCGGCCTTTGTTATAGCAACCGGCTCAGTGGCCATGGGGATGGAGGCGGTCATGTTTTTTACCTTCTGGGGAACGCCGGTGCTGAGGGATAAAAAGAAAAAGGCGGGGAAGAAGGATGTTATGGGCAGGATGTTCGGGGCTATGCTCCCTAAGGGGACCTGCGAGGTTAAACTATCCAAGATGAACATGGGCGGCATGGGCACTGCCATGATGAAATCCCTGATGAAAAAGAAAAACGTGGCCTCCCTGGAGCAGATGCTTGAGATGGCCGAGGAGCTGGGCGTCCGCATATTTGTCTGCGAGATGTCCATGGACCTTATGGGATTCAAGCGTGAGGAGATGATAGATTACAAGGACATAACGTTCTGCGGCGTGGCAAAGTTTCTTGAAGAGGCAAAAGACAGCAGGATTCAATTATTCATTTAACAGGTTCACAGTTCACGGTTCACAGTTCACAGTTTAAAACTAATTAAAAAGGAGATTGAAAATGAGCGATGATATTGAAATCACAAAGACCATGGACCTGAAAGGGATGCCGTGCCCTATGCCTGTAGTGAAGGTGAGCAAGGGGATTAAGGAGGTCGAGGTGGGGCAGGTGGTTGAGGCAATAACAACAGACCCGGGGTCCCTGGCGGATTTTCCTGCCTGGGCAAGGACAAGCGGCAATGAGATTATCAAGACGGAACAGGACGGGAAAACGATTAAATTCTAC
>JBFYXR010000520.1:0-7884 GCA_041310455.1 Desulfobacteraceae bacterium
CCCTCTTAGGGGGAGGCTGGAGGGGGTCTTGAAGTATCAGTGATATGGTCTAAAACCTAAAGAGACCACATCTTAATCCTCCCCTAAGAGGGGAGGAAATCATTAATAATTATCCTGTAAAATAAATTACAGGTATTACGACTTGGAGATTAATAAAACTGCCTAAGGAAACGCATGTCGTTCCTGAAAAACAGCTGTATATCGTCTATCCCGTATTTCAGCATGGCAACCCTCTCTATGCCCATGCCGAATGCAAATCCCGAATAGACCTCGGGGTCATAATCCACAAAGCCATAAACAGCCGGGTCGACCATGCCGGAGCCCAGTATCTCGATCCAGCCGCTGTTTCCACATGTGCGGCACCCCTTTCCCCTGCATATGACGCATTGTATGTCCACCTCGGCGCTTGGCTCTGTAAAGGGAAAGAAGCTGGGTCTGAACCTTACGGCCGTCGAACTTCCGAACATCTGGTGTATAAAGCTTGTAAGGGTCCCCTTGAGATCGCTGAAGGTAACGTCCTTATCCACAAGGAGCCCTTCCACCTGATGAAACATGGGCGTATGGGAGACGTCGGAATCGCTCCTGTAGACCTTACCAGGCGCTATGATGCTTACCGGCGGTTTCTGCTTCTCCATCACCCTTATCTGCATTGATGAGGTCTGGGTCCTGAGGACCACGTTATCGGAGATATAAAAGGTGTCCTGCATGTCTCTGGCAGGGTGGTCCTGGGGGATATTAAGGGCCTCAAAATTATAATAATCCAGCTCCACCTCAGGTCCCTGGACAATCCTGTAGCCCATCTTCACAAAGATATCGCAGATCTCCCTGTTGACGATTTCAACGGGGTGCAGGTGGCCCCTGGCAGGCTCCCTGCCCTGAAGTGTGACATCCAGGCATTCCTTTTTAACCGCACCGGATTTCAGCCTCTCGCGCGCCTGTTCCAGCATCGTTGAGATCTCAGCCTTGACGCTGTTTGCCAGTTGGCCTATCGCAGGTCTTTCCTCCGCGGACAGTTCACCCAGCCTCTTAAGGGCGGATGTGACGTGCCCCTTCTTGCCGAGGTACTGTATCCTGAAATTTTCAAGGTCCTCAGGAGAGCTGACGGACCCTATCTCAATGGCTGCCTGTTCCTGAATTTTAAGTAATTGTTCTTTCATTGTCTGAATGTGAAGTAAAGATAAATGGCTATCGAATGCTTAGGCCCCGTTCATTAAAACAAACGAGGCCTAAGGTGTCATTATATGGAAAAGCCGGTTTTTGATTTTTAAACGAGGCCTAAATATTAATGCTGCCTATGCGCTGTCCGGAGATGATTATTTAACCATATTGGCAACTTTTGCAAACGCAGCAGGATCATTTATGGCCATATCGGAAAGGACCTTCCTGTCAAGCTCAATCCCGGCCTTTAAAAGTCCGCCCATAAGCCTGCTGTACGACAGTCCGTTCTCTTTGGCAGCTGCATTAATACGGATGATCCAGAGTTTTCTGAACTCTCTTTTTCTGTTTTTTCTGTCGCGGTAGGCGTATACCCTGGCCTTCAAAACAGTGGCGGCAGCCGTGGAAAACACCTTGCTGTGACCGCCCCTGAATCCCTTGGCCTCTTTAAGTATCTTGTTGCGTCTCTGTCTGGCTTTAAAGCCTCTTTTTACTCTTGGCATTTGTGATTCCTCTTAGCTTTCTATTTATTTATCATCAGTTAAAAACCTGCATGATCATATGTACTGTTGAACCATGCTGATCTAAAACATATGCGGCATCAGCCTTTTCATGTTGGCCATGTTTGCTGAATTAACAACGCTTGATTTTCTCAGGTTTCTCTTTCTCTTGGTAGTCTTTGTTGTAAGGATATGGCTTTTATTCGCCTTTGCCCTTATGACCTTTCCTGTGGCTGTGACCTTGAACCTTTTTTTTGCGCCACTGTTCGTCTTCATCTTCGGCATACTAAAACCTCCATTTTTATTCCAATAATTTATGACCATTTATCTTAAACGGCCGGCTGTCCGACTATAATCCGGTCATAAACAAGAAATAGTCAGAATCATTCCTCTCTCCCTGTTAAAGGAGAATCTCCGATGCCTTAAGGCAAGGGATCGGAAAAGGAAATTAACTTTATTTTATCTATAATGAAAAAGTCTATTTCGGCACGATCAGCATGGTCCTATTGCGACCTTCCAGCTTTGCATTCTGATCTATTGAGCCATCTTCCTTGACCTCATCGGCAATCCTGTTAAGCGTCGCGATGGCCGCATCCTTATAGGTAATCTCTCTGCCTTTAAAGGTCAGTGTTATTTTTACCCTGTCTTTTTTGATCAGAAATTTCCTGATGTTCCGTATCTTGGTCTCAAGATCATGCTCATCCGTGTGGGGTCGCACCTTGACCTCTTTCAGCTGTGCCGCCTTGCCTTTCTTCCTGGTCTCCTGAAATTTTTTGCTGGTTTTATACTTATATTTGCCGTAGTCCATGATCCTGCACACAGGCGGATCGGCGGTCGGCGCAACCTCAACCAGATCAAGGCCCTTATCGTTTGCCAAATTAATAGCCTCCTGAGTAGGTAAAATACCCAATTGGCTGCCATCATCTGAGATAACCCGTACACTTTTCGCCATGATCATCTCATTTACCATGATTTCCTCGGACTTAGTCGTTATAGCACTACCTCCTTTGTTTGCATTCTTCCTGAATGCGATTAATAAATTCCCCTTCCTTCATAAAGCTCAGGTTGCTCCCGTCCCTGAGCCTGGGGGTGACTCCTTCATCCTGTGATTCCCTGTCGCCGATAACAAGGGCATAGGGCACCTTCTGCATCTGTGCCTCTCTTACCTTCAGCCCCAGCTTTTCATTCCTGAAATCGCCTTCAGCCCTTATGCCGGCATCGATCAGATTCTTTAATACCTTCTCTCCGTAAGGTATATTTCTATCCGTTACAGTCAGTATCTTTGCCTGTACAGGCGAAAGCCAGACCGGGAAGGCGCCTGCATAATGTTCGATCATGACGCCTATGAATCTCTCGATTGAACCCAGTATAACCCTGTGTATCATTACCGGGCGTCGCCGCGTCCCGTCCCTGTCAATATATGTCAGATCAAACCTTTCAGGCAAGGTAAAATCGCATTGAACCGTTGCACATTGCCATTTTCTGTCAAGGGCGTCCTTGAGCTTTACGTCGATCTTGGGCCCGTAAAAGGCTCCGTCACCCTCGTTTATCGCATAGGGAAGCGAGTTGTCCTCGACTGCCTTGATCAGGGCGGCTGTCGCCCTTTCCCAGTCCTCATCAGAGCCGATAGAGTTTTCCGGCCTTGTGCTTATTTCAAGTTCGTAATCAAACCCGAAGATCGCCATAACTTCCTTGATAAAATCAAGCACTCCTTTTATCTCGGAATTAAGCTGTTCGGGCGTGCAGAGTATGTGCGCGTCATCCTGTGTGAATGCCCGGACCCTGGTAAGCCCGTGGAGGACCCCGGAACGCTCATGACGGTGCACCAGGCCGAGCTCGAAATACCTCTTCGGCAGGTCCCTGTAGCTCCTTATGGCGGACCGGTAAATGAGCATGTGGGCAAGGCAGTTCATGGGCTTGATGCCGTAGGACTGCTCGTCTATCTCCGTGAAATACATGTTTTCGCGGTAATGGTCAAAATGGCCGGATTTTTCCCACAGGGCAGTCTTAAGGATCTGCGGCCCCTTGACAATGTCATAACCCCGTTTGAGATGCTCCTTTACCTCAAAGTCCTCTATAAGATGGCGCAGTATCCCGCCCTTGGGATGCCACACGATCATGCCTGAACCGATCTCGTCATAGGTGTTGAAGAGGTCAAGCTGCCTGCCCAGTTTTACATGGTCCCTCTTTTTGGCGTCTTCAATCCTCTGGAGATACTGCTTTAAAACCTTCCTGTCTTCAAAGGCGGTCCCGTAGATGCGGCTCAGCATGGCCCTTTTCTCATCGCCGCGCCAGTACGCCCCCGCGGTTTTGATGAGTTTGAATGCCTTTATCCTTCCGGTTGACGGTATATGGGGGCCTCTGCACAGGTCGGAAAAGCTGCCCTGGGTATAGACAGAGACCTTCTCAGCCCCGAGATCTTCAATTATCTCAACCTTATACAGTTCTCCCTGGGATTTGAAACGGTCAATTGCCTCCCTGCCGGTGATCTCTTCCCTGGTGAAAGGGAGATCCTTCTGGACGAGCTCTTCCATCCTTTGTTCTATCAGGGGGAGGTCCTCTTCCTTAAACGGCCTTTCATAATCAAAGTCATAATAGAAGCCATTTTCAATTGCCGGACCTATAGTGACCTTTACGCCTGGAAAAAGCTCTTTTACAGCCATTGCCATGACATGGGAGGTGCTGTGCCTCAGTATCTCAAGACCTTCAGGGGAGTCGGCATAAACAGGCTCAACCGTGGACTCAGGCTCAATAGCGGCCTGGAGGTCGCGGGGTATTCCGTTTATCTTAACAGCAATCACCCTTTCTATAGCCCTGACACCGAGATGCTTCAGGGCGTCAATCCCTGAAAGGGAATCTTTCTCAATGTTCACAACAGGTTGATCCTTATAATGTATCCTATATTCCATAGCGTTATAAACAGAACAAGGCATCCAAAACAGGTATTCCATTCACCTAGATGCCTCATATAAATTCTTCGTTTAAACGGATTTTATTAACAAGGCCTTAATTAAGTCAATTCCGTTTCTGAGGATGTTCTCAGCACAACAGGGGCAAATATTTTTAAAAGTGAATTAATAACCGGATATTCTTAAAAAATCAAGATATTTTTTAAAACCGGCATTCATCATTCATCCATATTTTATTTGTTTGAAATTCTCCCATGGATTTATTAGCATGTTGTCTCCATACAAACAAGTTTTTGTCACTGTTTCCGGTAACTGCAGGACCATTAACAAATATTGATCCGAGGAGAATGCCTGAAAATGTTCAAAAAACCAGCACTTATTACATTAATTTGCCTGTCCTTTTTAGCTTTTATACCCTATGCCTCTGCAATACAAAAAAAGCCGGGAAATTACAATATCATTGGGGCTTCCGGGGAAGATACAGGCCTTTCATTACAGGAACAAAGCCTCCGGGAGCAGCAACCTGAAACGCTGAAGACTGGGGCATCAAAAACCGGAAAGATCAATCAGGTCCTGAGCGATTTTCTGGCAGGGAAAGGTGATGCATCAATCAGAAAAACCGGGCCCGGCAGAGACAGGGTCCGCTTGATATTGGACACCGCTGATGACAAAACCAAGGTCTATGATGCGATCAGCAGATATGGCGCCGGCATAATCAGAGACCGCAAAGGCTTTATGGCCATTGAGGTCCCTGTTGAGAATGTGGAAAAACTGGTCAGCGGGACTGATGCCATCAAGAGCGCAAGACTGCCTGCAAGGTTATATCCCATGGCTGTAACAAGCGAGGGGGTGTCTTCTCTCGGGGCAAACCAGTTTCATAACAGCAATCTTACCGGCGCAGGCGTGAAGATAGCCGTCATGGATGTAGGCTTCAAGGGATACACACTGGCGATTCAGAACGGGGACCTGCCGTCGGGAGTAACCACCAAGGATTTCACGGGCAACGGGATTCAAAGTGAATATTATCATGGTACTGCCTGCGCAGAGATAATCTATGATATGGCCCCGGGTGCGTCGCTTTATCTCTTAAAGGTCGAGAACGCGCTGGATATATACTATGCCATTGATTACTGCAAGGAAAATGGGATTGACATTATCAGCTTTTCATTGGGCGCATCAGGGACCGGCCCGGGTGACGGCACAGGTTATATGAATGAGGCATTTGAGGAGGCAATAGAGGAAAGCGGCATAATAGTTGTGGCTGCTGCGGGGAATTATGCCAATTTTAGTTATAACGATAATGGAGTCATTAAAACTTTGGGTGGCCACTGGGAAGGCCTGTTTAATGATACGAACGCTGATGACACCCATGAGTTCAAACAGGGAGATCCGGACAGTTACATTAATGTCATAAGCGCATACCCTGCGCAGAATGATGACGGAGACCCGGAGGAAGGGGAAGTCTCTGTCATGATGAGATGGAATGACGACTGGGGCAGTTCCAATGTTGACTACGATATCTACCTGTACAGCTATGACTATGAAAACGATGAAATAATCGATCCAGATTCCCCTGTCGGTTCATCAACAGATATCCAGGATGGAGATGATTATCCCATTGAGCAGATCATCATTGACCTGGCCGACTATGAGGGTGAAAAGTATTATGCCATTGTGGTCAAGAAGAAATCAGGCGAGGACGTTACAGACCTTGAAATCTACCTTTCAGGCACCACCACATTTCGCCCCTTTAATAACAGCAACACAGCCATAGCAACATCAGAAAGCTCTTTAACAGAACCTGCCGATGTGGAATCGGTCCTCGCCGTGGGCGCAATATTTCATGAAGACTGGGCAAACGGCCCCCAGGAGGACTTCTGTTCTCAGGGGCCCACAAATAACTGGTCCGGCGTCCCGGAAAGGACCAAACCTGATATAAGCGGGCCTGACGGAACATCCACCTATACCTTCGGATATGAAGCCTTTTTCGGCACCTCCGCATCCACTCCCCATGTTTCCGGCGCTGCCGCCCTGATACTCTCGCTGCACCCTGACTATGGTCCGGCTGAAATCCGGTCGTACATACAGAGAAATGCAGTTGACATGGGCGCTGACGGCAAGGACAACATGTACGGCTGGGGCAGAATGAATCTTGTTATAGATGCCGATATCCCTGACAACAACGATTCTGATGGAGGTGGCGGAGGCGGAGGAGGATGCTTTATCGCGACAGCGGCATACGGCTCTTACATGGAGCCGCACGTTGTTGTGCTCCGCCGGTTCAGGGATAATATCCTGCTGAAAAATTCATGGGGTAAGGCATTTGTTGAATTCTATTACAGGCATTCGCCGGCTGCGGCAGGTTTTATCGCGGAGCACGATTTCCTCCGGGCCATGGCACGATGGGGACTTTTGCCTATGGTCTGGATGAGCCAGATGGCCCTTGCCTTCGGCATCAGGGCGGTCCTGGCTGTTCTGGCATTAACCTGTGCTCTTATTTGTCTCACTGCATTTGTGTTTTTAAAGAGATACAGATACAGGGTCTCTTAAAAAATCGACCCTTTCATCATTCAACACAAACTGTTTCATGATGATTAAAAAATACGGCCCCAAACTCAATTGTGAGTAAGGGGCCGGTTTTTATCTGCTTAGATTGAAGATTACTTAAAGAGTACTTCCGCTATCTTATCCTTGATATTATTGGACTCGGCCTCGTCGCCGAAGAGACCGACCTTGATCGTAACCTCTGTCTGGTCGGAGGAAAGGTATTTCATGCTCACGGATACTCCCGTGTCATCAGCGCGTTTCGCCTTTATCTTTCCCGAGGAAAGTTTATGGTTTTGATCTTCGATCTTGAGTTCCATTCGTTCAATGGCATCAAGAGATGCCTTCCATGTGTTTTTGAAGGGTGCATTGTAGACGACAGTCAGCGCGCCTTCAAAATATTTGTACCCGCCTATACCGGCAGCAGCGCCGGCAATTAGGGCGACCGGCACGCACCCTGAAAATAACAGTGACAGCAGCAGTGGAATCACACAGATGATTTTTTTCATAATAACTCTCCTTTCACTCGTCCAAGAACAAAGGAAGATTATATAAGTATGCTTCAAATAACCCCGGGTTTCCGAAAATCAGCCAAAGCGTGACAGGCAGTAAATCATTACTTCTTATTATATTTCATGTCAATCAATACTTGAATCCCGTTCCCGGGATATCCTTGAGCGCCTGTCCGGACTGTGCCAACAATCTTCAGCATCATTTATCATACCAATTGACTTGAACCGGCTCATCTGATAATCAAGTAAAATCAAATTTATGGA
>JBFYXR010000521.1:0-14092 GCA_041310455.1 Desulfobacteraceae bacterium
ACCTCTACAAGTTTCATTATTGAGGCAGGGCTGAAAAAATGCATTCCTATGAATCTGTCGGGACGTGATGTAGCTGCCGCAAGCTGGGAAACGGGGATGGATGATGTATTGGTCGCGAAGATGCACTCCTTTTTGCAGGCCTTATCCAGTTCCTGGAATACCTGGCTCTTTATCTTGAAATCCTCCAGGGCTGCCTCGACCACAAGGTCAACATCTCCGAATCCAACATATTCCGCGCTCGGAGTGATTCGACCCAGAACCTTTGCGCCCTCTTCCTGGGAGATCTTTCCCTTTTCCTGCCATTTGGCAATGATGCCTTCAATACGCTTTTTGCCTCCGCCGGCAAAATCCATATTGATGTCTTTAAGTATAACCTCTATCCCGCTTGAAGCAAAACAAAGTGCTATTTCAGCGCCCATCATGCCTGCCCCGATAACGGCAGCCTTTTTTATTGAAGCCATATTAACACCTCCTGAAGAATAAATGATTGATAAGATAGAATCAGTGCCAGGCACTGTTCGATCAGGATATTGCATAAATTATATATGATAATATAAAGGTCTTATAAAATAGGAAAAGGCTGCGTTTAACTTTTGCTTGAAGCTTGTCAGATCCTCTGGCGCGCAGGGGTATATGGCCCCAAGGAAAGGTAAAAGGAGATCTATACGCCTTGATAATTATTCAACCTAATTTTATACGACATCTGGACCGTGCAATGCTGATTTTCATTTGACATATCCCGCGAAAAAATATAGGAATTCACCTGTCAAAATCGAACGAGCATTCGATTTATTTTGATACCATCAGACATTATTCGTGTCAACTGATTTTTAGGGTCTTTAAGGTTAAAAAAATATCAGGTAAAATGATTGAAATCATAACGCCGGCCTGTTGAATATTAATTTGTATTTTTAATAAATATATGTTTATTCTATTTTTTGGAGGAAAAACCAAGATGAATTTGACGAAGCATCCGCCTATATCTCTAACCCCGAATTTTTATCAGCTCGGGACACCTGCCTTCCCTGCATTTCTGTCAATGGGAGACTTCGCAATGCTGATAGAAGGAGGGACAGGCCCCACTTTTCCCATTATACTTGAGCAGATAAGATCCATAGGAATCAGCCCCGAGAGGATCAAATATATTGCGCTGACCCATACCCATGCTGATCATATAGGCGGCATACCCCATTTCAAACGCATATGGCCGCATATCAAGCTAATAGGCAGTTCCAATGCCGACAAGATCCTCCAGAAGAAAGAATTATTCCTTGAATACATCCTTGCAGATACGGCAATAGCACAGCTCATGAAGGCCAAAAATGAGATAGATGACCTGCCTCCCGCGCTTATGGATTACCACTTCGGTCTTGATTCAAGCGTCAGGGAAGGGGAGTGCATAGACCTGGGCAAAGGTATTAAATGGCATGTCTATGCTACGCCCGGCCATTCCCCTTGCCATATCTCATTTTTTGAAGAGGCAGACGGCACACTTGTTGTCGGGGATGCAACCGGATTTTATGTCCCCGAAAAGGACGCATTCTGGCCGAACTACTTTGTATCCCTCGATGATTATCTGAACAGTATCCGCAAGCTTGCAAGCCTCCCTGCAAAACGTGCCGTCCTGAGCCACAACTGCGTAATATACGGAAATGTCAGAGATCATCTTCAGTATGCAATGAAAGCCACTGAAAAATACCATCGGGAGCTTCTTGCAAGGCTGGTAAACGGAGAGAGCGCAGAGAGGATCGCCATGGACAAGGCCAGATTTGTTGACAGCATCACCGATATCCAGCCTTTCAAGATCATGTATGACCTGAGCAAGCTTATGATAAACAGGTCGCAGAAGGCTGATCCGGATATTTCATTCGAGCTGTAAGGCACTGGGCGCATGGCCAATTAAAAGATCTCAAATTTCTAATTTGAAATTTCAAATCCATAATTGCCTTGCGCCTTGTGCCATTCGAAGATTTCTTTATTTCCAGGAATGACGGATATGACAGCAGAAGAAAAAGTGATGATTCCCAAACCGTCAGGCTACAACTGTTTTGCCTGTGGGACAGCCAATCCCATAGGTCTGAATCTGAACTTCTACCGCTCCGGCGATTCCGTATGTTCGGAAATTACCCTGGGCATGTATCACATGGGGTGGGATAATATTGCCCATGGCGGTATCATTTCGACTATCCTCGATGAGGTGATGTCTTGGACTATCCTGTATTTCAGGAGGACATTTTTCCTCACAAGAAAAATGGAGGTAAAATATTTGAGGCCTGTGCCTGTCGTGACGCCCTTAAAAATAAAAGGTCGCCTTATGGAAGCCGCAGGCTCGGACAGCAGAGTAAAGGTCAGGGCCGAGATGAGAGACAGTGACGGGAACCTCCTGGCCATAAGCTCAGGTGAATTCGTTCTTATCGGAAAGGAAGAAATGCCCCCTGCCCTGGAAGGGTCGAAAAGAGAGATCTATACGCTGATTGAAAGCCTGCCGCCGTTGTGATATCTGTGACGTTCATCTCGACAATCATTCACTAAAATCCAGGAACCAAAAAGGGACACCGGCTTTTCCGCCGGTGTCCCTTTTTGAATATTACTTATATCCTGTCACGGCATACCTTGCCTGGCTACAGCAGGCTTGCCGCATACTGGTGGAATGGCTTATTTGCCGCCCATACCCTTCGCTACCGTATAGGTGCTGCCGAGTGCCTTGAGCTTTTCCATCTCCTCATTGATGTACTCGATGGTGATCTTGTCGAGCGCCTTGCAAACCGTCTCGTGATCCAGAGGTTTGATGCTCAGCATTTCACGGGCCTCCGCAGAGGTGGCTACCTCGTTGCCGAAGGCCTTGACGGCATGTGTCGCACGTTCAACCAGCATCTTGTTGGTGGCAAGGATCTTGTTCCCGTCCTTGTCGGTTCCGTAAACAACGTTGTCCTCCATGCCCACACGGATATGGCCGCCGTTAGCCAGGGCGGTGAACATGACAGGCAGATGGCCTTTTCCGATTCCGAAGGCGCTCCATGTGCACTCTTTGGGGAACTTGCCTGCGGCCTGTTGTTCGTGCATCTCGTCGAGCAGGAGCATCAGGGACTTGGGAGTGGCGTCCATTCCGCCCATTACGCCGAGGCAGAACTGGAAGTGGAAGGGGGGCTGAATGCAGCCCAGCTTCCAGTAAGCATTGACTGAACGCACCGCACCAAAGTCAAATATCTCGAACTCGGGCTTGATGCCGCGTTCAAGCTGGTTTTTGCCGTTATCGATTAGGAAGGTCGGGCTATTGTGGAATACGCCGCCGGGGACGCCCCAGTTAAAGGAACCTACGTCAAAGGTGCCCATTTCTATGCCTGGGATGATTCTGTGGTGGATCATGCGGGCTGCGTTCCCGTATGGGCTGTCGTCAGACACGCGGTTGTCTCCCGATGAGGTGCAGTTTATGATAACATCGCAGTCCTTGCGCGCACGGATCTGCATGATCGTCTGGTAGAACTTTACAGGATTCATTGTGCCGAAACCCTGGTCGTCGCGCATGTGAAGATGGACAACGGAAGCGCCAAGCTTCCAGCACTCATAGACCTGCTCCGCGATCTGTTCGGGGGTTTCCGGTATATTGTAGCCGGCGGGGGTTACGGCCCCGGTCATTGCGGCTGTGATAATTGTCTTTGCCATATTCTTTTTTCTCCTTTAATATAAAAATTTAATTACGCCAATGATAAATAAAACAATTGATTAAAGCTTCTTGTGCATCTACAGGATCTCAACTAACATATAGTCATAGAATTTTGCGTTTTCGTTGAGTTGATAAGAACTTACTTTTTGATCAGTGGAGTATAAAAAATTTGTAGTTGCATGTCAAATCAAATTCAGTATCAGGATATTGCGGCGGGAATTTACTGAACCGGATTTAAGGATGTTATGAAAAAAAGGATCTTTTTCAATTCAGGGCCTTTAAAGCTCGAAGGGCTCTATAACCGGGTCTCCGGCGAAAAGGGTGTCGTTATTACCCATCCTCACCCCCTTTACGGCGGTGATATGATGAACAATGTTGTTGAGGCACTGCGCCTTGCCTACAATGAATGCGGTTACAGCAGCCTGAAATTCAATTTCAGGGGAGTCGGGCAGAGCGAAGGCGGTTATGACAACGGTGACGGAGAACAGAAAGATGTGGAAGCGGCGATCCGTTATCTCGCAGACGCCGGCATTGAGAAGATCTATCTGGCAGGGTACTCCTTCGGCTCATGGGTTATTGCCCGCGGGGCAAAGGGCTATGGGGAAATAGGCCATATAGTAATGGTTTCACCGCCCGTGGACCTGTTCGACTTTTCCTCCCTTAAAAATACAAAGGAGATCAAGCTGGTAATAGCAGGATCTGAAGATAACATAGCTGACTGGAGATCCATGGAAAAGCTCATTCCCCTATGGAACCCGGCCGCGATACTGAAGGTGATAGACGGCGCTGATCACTTTTACCGGGAAAATCCTGATGATCTCAGGAAGATTATTAAGGAGTTTCTCGCATTACAATAAACATTCTCGGACCGGAACTGCTATACTCGATCTTTTTCCTTTATTCTTTGTCTTGGCCTTTGAATCTTTCGCCTTGAGCCGACGGAAGCCTTCTTTCGATCCTTTGCAGGCGATTTGGAATGGATCTGTTTCCCGATATCACTGCCGGCCTTTCTTATCTGGTCTCCCCCTTCATTTTTTGCCTCATACATGGCCAGATCAGCCCTTTTCACGAAAGATTCCACATCCTCGCCTCTCGATGCCTGGGCAACTCCTATGCTCAGGGTGAATTTCTTTGCATCTTTCTTACTGATTGAAGGACAGCACCTGAGGGCAAATGTGTCCCTGATCTTCTCAGCTACTATAAAGACCCTGCGAAGGTCTGCCTCCGGCAGCAGGATCATGAATTCGTCCCCCCCGTATCTGAAGCAGAAGTCGCTCTGCCTCAGGACCGACCGCAATGTATCGGCTACAAGCCTGAGTATCCTGTCTCCCTCCAGGTGGCCATACGTGTCATTGCAGTACTTCAGGTTATCAAGATCAAAACAGATAAGGCCCAGCGGCCTTCGGTACCGTTCCGCCCTTTTTAACTCCTCACTGAGTATGGTGAAGAAGTGCCTGTGATTAAAAAGGCCTGTCAGGCCATCGGTTATTGACAGCTGATGGAATCTATCCTCCATCTGCTTGTGGGGAGTAAGATCATGGAAAAAGCCGACGCTCCCTGCCTCTTCACCCTTGTCCCAGAGAAGCGTCGCTGAAAACCTGATGGGGATCTTCTCGCCGTTCCTCCTGACCGCTTCGACCTCATAGTCATAAAGCCTCCCGGGTCCTCCCCAGTTCCTGCCGTACATATCCTTCTTGATCTTTTGGGCCATCTTTAGGGACTGATACAATTCGGCAATGGACATCCTGCCTATTGTCTCCTCTGGGGTATACCCTGTTATCTCCTCCGCTGCCTTGTTGAAAATTACGATTATGCCTTTTCTGTTGATCGCAATAATTCCATCAGGACATAGAGAAACAAGATCCTTGAAAAATATCTTGTTATTTATAATCGGGCTGCTCGCTTTCTTTTTCACATTCTCCTCCGGATCAATTGCAGAATGCATTGCTGTTTGATGTGTGATACAATTAGAAATAAAACGAGTGTTGAGGCAAGACTATGATTTTTAGGAAAAAACGATAAAAAAATAGATTTTATATGTCAAGATAATTATAAAAATATCATCTTAGCGGCCGGAACCTTTGCATGAGGGCATTTCCATGAAAGTTTCTTTTATTGTTTTTATTCAGATATTTTTTCTATCTTTATTGTCTTTAACCTATTCAGAAGAGGAGGCAAGAAAGGATATGATACTGACATCAGCAAATTTTGTTGATCTGGGCGCGATCCCGGCCAGGCATACTTGCGACAGCAACGATATCTCCCCTGCCCTGACGTGGTCCGGCGCACCCTCAGGGACAAAAAGCTTTGCCCTGATTGTCGATGATCCGGATGCCCCTGATCCGGCCAATCCGAGGATGACCTGGGTGCACTGGGTTCTTTACAACATCCCTGATTCAACCGGCGCACTGGCCGAGGGCATTAAGAATCTGCCCGGGGGAACCCTGGAAGGCCTGAACGACTGGAAGCAGACCGGATACCGCGGGCCATGCCCTCCCATCGGGAAGCACCGTTATTTTCATAAGCTCTATGCCCTGGACACTGTCCTTCCTGATCTCAAAAAGCCCACAAAGGCGGCACTGGAAAAGGCCATGGAAAAGCATATCCTCGCAAAGGCGGCACTGGTCGGGCTATACCAGAAGAGATGATCGGAAATCATTTTTTCGCAGAGGCCTTGCTTTTATACTCCAGCCACAGATCAATCTTTTCGTTCTCTCCTCCCAGCATCAGTGTGATTTCCGTCTTCTTGATGCTCCAGTATGAGAGGTAGGTCAGATATCCCAGGCTTACAGCCTTTCCCCATTCAGCCGGTATATTTGTGTACAGGTCATTGCTCCATATATCTCTCTGCTTATGGGCCTTGCCGTACTTCTTTTCCAGCGCTGCTTTCAGATTCTTATAGTCTGTAATGTACTGGTTAAAATCTGAATGCTGCGGACGAAACATGTATTTCGCCTTTACCAGTCTATCATCTTCAAATAAATAGCCGATAATGGCATTCATTCCCGCCACGTTGCGGGAATATATAACGGCCGAATCATCTCCACTGGTAGGGTCGTCCGCTTCAGTCAGCACAACCTCAGACCTGGGCATGCCCCAGGTTGCATTTCTGAAATCTCTTTTGGCTATTGCCTGAATTTCTTTAAATAGGGCCTCTTCAGGGCTGGAGCCTTCGCCGGCTGTGTCTGAAACAACCTGGCCGGCATTGCCGCCATTCTGTCCGGAATTTTTCCCGGTGTCCGCATTATTGCAGCCGGACATGGCAAGACTGAATATTAATATATAAAAACAGGTTCGAATCATGATTCCTCCTTTTTATACCGCAGCCGGACAAGATTCAGATCAGCGACTTGAAATGCAGCAGGCCGGTCTTCCGGCAGCAGGCGTCAGGCAGCCTATGCTGACCTATAATGCTGTGCCCAGTAAACCTCATTCAATATCCTGTCGTCAAGAGAAGAATTCATTTTATCCGGCTGTAATATTATTGCGGTTATTATGTTGACTTAAGTATATGGCCCAGTTATTAAATATATGTTTGGAGAAGTTATTATCACTTCATGTTAACCATTTATAGACGGGACGACACTATGAATGCGACAATAAAACAACCCGGAAATTCATCTGTAATCCCCGGGTTAATCAATCTGCTGTCAAAGATCCCCCACGGAGAGCAGCATGCCTTATTGAATGAACTGGAGGAGAGATTTCCAAACCTCAAAAGAGAGCACGCAAGGAAGCCGGTCCGATCCAACGTGGAATGCCTCGCCAATAATAGATTTCACAATGGCATTATTACAAATATCAGTGCGGGAGGGGTGTTTATCGAGACCCTTATGCCTTTCCGTTCCGGCGAGGATATCGTGCTGAGATTTATGCTCCCGCGAAACCCCCAGAAACAGATTCAGATCACAGGTCAGATTGTTAGAATAAGCCCCTTCGGGATCGGAGTACGGTTCAAGCGCCTGTCCAGGGACCAGGAGTTGTTGATAGCATCACAATGCGGTGATATTCAGCCTTTCTGAGATCACGTAGGCACCCCATGGCGCCTGCACAGTTAAGCCCGGCTGCGCTTGCCCGTGGCAGGGAGAGCTTGATCGAACATGAAAGTCAGACCCGGGACGGCGGGGCATCTCAATCACAGCCTCGGCTTGTGCCTCAGGCAGCGCGTCTCATCTCGAATCCTGCAGCAGGCCTGACCGATAGAGGGTCAATATTCAAGACACCGCAGATCCATAAGAAAGATCCGATTGCATGGCTGTTGCTGCTGAACCATAACCCCGGGCTTGTAAGAGGATTGTTTATACACTGATTTGCGTCCTTTATCGCCTGTTTTAAAACCGCTGCCCAGAGGCTCCTGTATTCCTGATCCATAGTATGCGCCTCCCTGATGGAAAATTCACATTTCGACAAGACTCATTCTGGAAAGAATATTTTATTCACAGTGTGAATATCGGCATCAGCATGATAAATCTTTAAAACATTTCAGCGGTTTTAATTGGGGCGTCATGCATGATTCTGCGCCGGCAAACCTGCCGGGCCCTATGCCGGCCGCTTCATCAGCCTGCGCTTCTCATCCTGCGCTGATACTCCGCCTGGACCTTTTTCAGTTTGGCCATGAATTCTTCTCCGGTTATCAAACCTTTATCGATCATCAGCTGTATCAGTGCGTCAACCTGCATTGAATTCCCGAGCAGCATTTCGCGTACAGTGGTCATCTCTTTAATGGCAATCTTTTTTGTCATTGTACTCTCCGTTATTGAAATGGGCATTGGAGCCAGTTGATAATATTGATAAAAGCATGCTTTTTAATGAACGGAGTATAGAAAGCACACCTTTGCATGTCAAATTAAATTCAGTCATCTTGATAATCCCCATAATATCTACATAACTCCACTGTATAAGGGGAAAGGCTAAAAATCGCCTGCCAAAAACTGATACAATTTGAAAATCCTGTGGCAGGTGGTGAAATTTCATGCTATCTAAAAATAAAAGCCGGAAGCCCGGTTTTCCAGGTTTATTAAAATCAGAAGATGTCAGACCTTCATTCAAAAGGCATAGTTTTCCCTAACCGATAAATATATTAATAGGAGGCGAATCATGACTGGAGATGAAAAGAATTTCGAGATAAACCTTAACCGCCGCAGCTTTCTTAAAGGCGTTGCCGCAACCGGCGCCATGGCCACCATCGCCGCTGCTCATCCCGCGTCTGCCGCGGAGTCAGCTGGCGAAAAAAAGGCTGCCACAAAGTCCTGGAAAGACAAACCCGATCCCATCGACGAGAAGCTTATATCAGATGGAGGAACCTACGACATTGTCGTTGTCGGCGGCGGTATGGCTGGCCTGCTTTGCGCCCGCATCGCTGCCATGAAGGGCGTTTCCGTCGCTGTAATCGAGCTCCAGAAGGAGAAGGGCTACACCTGGGTAGGCACCGAGGTCGGAACCGTCAACTCTCAGTATGCGCAAGATCACGGCGCACCGAGGATCAATGAGGACGTTTTCATCAGAGAGTTGTCTCACCGCAATTTAATCCGAAGCGACCCCAAGAGGGCAAGTTATTTCGCTAAATATAGCGGCAAGGTCTTAGACTTCCTTATTAAGGATATGAGCAAGGAATGGTTGGCGGAAAACTCCCACGTCATGAGCTGTCCTCCCACACCTACGGTCCTAACAGAGGTATCCGGGTGGAAATTCTTCCACGGAACCACCATTTTCCGTAAAATGACAGACGGCAACGGGACGTTTAGATTGCCGGAAGTCCTGAAGACCCATTACGAGAAGGCCGTGGCCGACGGCGCCAGATGGTTCTTCGACCATCATGTCGAGATATGCGATGTTGACGCTTCCGGAGCGGTAACAGGCGTTGTCGCAAAAAAGGCCGACGGGAAATATGCTCGTTTTAATTCGCGAAAGGGCGTAGCCCTCTGCGCGGGCGATTTCTCAGGGAACCGCGAGATGGTCGTCGATATCCTGGATCAGATTCGTCACGAGGCCGAAGCGAAGGGAGATATGAACCTTGTGTTGACGAGCGAAAAAATGAGCGTCCTTCCCCGCGATGGCTCCAGCATCAAGCTGGGCATCTGGGCCGGAGGCCATATCGAAATAGGCCCCCATTCCGGCATGGGAAGCGGTGAGCCGGGCGTCGGGGGATGGCACCTGCAGCTCGATGCTAACGGCGAACGCTACTGCGACGAGGCTGCCGGCACCACTCTTCCTCAACCGGAGGGTGACATCTCCGTCACCATACATGATGCGAACTATAAGAAAGTTCTCGAGATGATGCCGCCGCGTCATAACGCCCCTGATACTGCCCATACAACCAACTGGCCGAGAAGACTCAGCCAGCTGGACAACATAAAACCCGGCCCCCCTTCACAGAACAAACAGGAGGCGGGAGGGAGGGGTGGAATGCCCATGGGGGGCAACACCTACTGTGCTAATACAATTGAGGAACTTCTAGAGTACATGGATTGCTACAAGGGCGAAACCAGGAAGAAGGCCCTGGCCTCAATCAAACGGTACAACGAGCTGTGCCAAAAAGGCGCGGATGAGGACTTTGGAAAAGACGCGCGCATCATGAAGGCGACCGCGCTTAAAGATCCGCCGTTCTATGGCAGCGTGAGTAATGGCGGAGGAGGCGGCGGCCCGAACATGTTTGGCAGCGGCATAAGCCCAGGCCTGTGCGCGACAACCGGCCTTGACACGGATGCGGATGGTCATGTGCTTAACTCAAAATTTAAGCCCATCAAAGGCCTGTACGCAGCGGGAAACAATGCGGGGAATCGCTTCGTAATCATATATCAGAGTCCCCTTGCCGGAATCAGTGTCGGAATGGCATTGACAGACGGCTATCTGCTCGGGGAAAAGCTTGCAGATCTCTAGTTCCAATAAAAGGTGACATACCGATAAAGATTACCCGGCTTCGGCGCACCAACAAAAGCGGCAGGGATGATTGCGGCCCTGCCGCTTTTAATTTTACTATTTATCCATATTCATCCAGTTGATTATATCAAACCCCTGACTGCAGTTGGGGCAACATATCCTTGTTACATAACTCGGGCATGATCCCAATTTCCCTCCCCATCATAATATTACATGGTCTGATTTATCCGCTCCTCTTGCTTCTTCTTTATATCTCATATTTTCGCCGGCATTGCCGGATCAACTTAATCTGAAGATTTATGAAATTGAAGATAAAATCATTACTTATATACATCCCTTCTCCCGCTTCTCCCTTTCAGTCATTCACCCTATTAATATGTCCCTCTATTGACATATTGCCCCTATGGGGATATTAACATTTCATCCCGATAGGGCTGTATGCCTGATTGGTTTTAAATTATCTTAAAGGAGAAAATAACATGCAATACAAATTCAGGAATAGTTTTTTTGCAATAATTGTCTCTCTACTTGTCATATGCCCTGGTTCCATGACGCAGGCAGAACAAAGTCCGACGACAAAGAAAACTACTGCGACACCAACGAGCCCGGCGGCGCCTGCAAGTACGACGACAACGAAAAGTGCGACAGCACCTGCAAGTACTACAGCGACTAAAAGCGGGACAACAAGCACAGGAGGCAAAGTTGCGACTGTCAACGGAACGGCAATCAGCCAGGAACAGTTTGACAGCGCCCTGAGCTACCAGCGGGAAATTGCCGGAATGCAGGGAGTAACGATAACTGCTGAGCAGCTGCCCGAGCTAAAATATGAATTGATCGAAGGTCTGATCGGCACTGAATTGCTCTATCAGGAAAGTCAAAAAAGCGGAATCAAGGTCGAGGAAAAAGAAATCAATGAGGCCTATGAGGCAAATAAACAAAAAGCCAATTTCAAGACCGATGCCGAATTTCAGGAGGCATTGAAACAATCAAATAAAAGTATCGCCTCTTACCGGGCTGAAATCAAACAGGGATTGGCTATTGATCATTTTGTCAAAACCAAATTTACCGATAAAACGGTCATCTCGGATTCGGAAGCAAAAAAATACTATGATGACAATCCCGGCTACTTCCGGCAGCCAGCCCAGGTTAGAGTAAGCCATATCATGATCAGCGCCCCTTCAACTGCTGATCAATCCAAAAAAGACGATGCGAAGAAAAAGATTGAAGATGTTATGAAAAGAGTAAAATCAGGCGAGGATTTTTCAGCCCTTGCCGGGGAAGTCTCCGAGGATGCCAGCAGCAGAAACAATGGTGGCGATCTCGGGTATATCTCTAAAGGCCAGGCGCCACAATCCTTTGAGGATGCAGCCTTTGCCTTAAAAAAAGGCGATACAAGCGATATCGTTAAGACAGACGCCGGATACCACGTTATAAAAGTTACCGATAAAACGGATGCCAGGACAGTCAGTTATGAAGAGGCAAAAAAAGATATCGTTGAAAACCTTAAAACCAGCAAGGTAAACAGTAATGTAAATAAGTATATAAAGGAACTGAAGATTAAGTCCACGATAGTGACATTTCCGGTAACTAAATAACCTGGTTTCATAAAATTCAGGATGTGTGTGTTCCGCGGGCCGCCCCATAGGGGCGGCCTGTTAATAGGCTTTATCATGCAGAGGCTCTTCTTCTGTCTATAATGGCTCCATCACTTTCATTCACGACAACCTCGACAGGGTCCTTGCAAACTTCTGCATAATCGTCAACCATTTTCAGTATTTTGAAACCCAGGTTCCAGATTGACTCAAAATCTTCCTTTTTTTCCGTGTCATAGTTGAAGGTTAAAACAAACTGGATCTGTTCCTTTCTGTCCATGATAAATTCCTTTGCCGGTTAATGTTGCTGAAAATATTACAAATAACTCAGCCGGTTTGCCTTAATTAAAGTTTAATTTTATCTTTACAAAATAGTATATCGACTTGTTTGGCCAATAAGTTTAATCTGATTTGTAATTTTAATATAATTGATGACAATAGACATCATTTGAACACATATTTTTCACAATAACTGCATATTTTAAACAGTTGGAATAAATATTGTATGATTGAATACACGTGGCACACAGCAGCAGGATTGACACCATGAGGTTCGACGGCCCGCGGCACACCTGGCAGCTCTGCTCTTGCGCGGCCATCGCTGTGGCTGTTAAGGAATATTCTAATAGAGGGGGCGCGGCATGATAGGCGCAATTGCAGGCGATATTATAGGTTCAATATATGAGCGCAACAACATTAAGACAAAGGTGTTTCCCCTGTTTTCACCGAAATGCACCTTTACGGACGATACGGTGCTTTCCGTTGCCCTGGCTGACTCCATCCTTACTGGGACAACCTACACGGAGAATCTGAAAAGGTATTTCAGGCTGTATCCCCATCGCGGCTACGGGGCCAGCTTCTATGACTGGGCGAACACCGATAATCCGGCGCCATACAACAGCTACGGCAACGGCGCTGCCATGAGGATCAGCGCCGTCGGCTTTGCATATGATGATATTGACACGGTGCTGCAGAAGGCAAAAGAATTTACAGAGATCACACATAATCATCCTGAAGGCATCAAGGGTGCGCAGGCTGCGGCAGCCGCAGTATTCCTGGCTGTACACGGTGCAACAAAAACAGCCATCAGGGATTTTATTGAGTCGAGGTTTCAGTACGATCTCAGCCGGCACATTGACGAGATAAGGCCGCACTATCACTTTGACATCTCCTGCCAGGGCACGGTTCCGGAGGCTATCCGCGCCTTTTTTGATTCTACGGACTTTGAGGATGCCATAAGGAACGCCGTTTCTCTCGGAGGAGACTCCGATACCCTGGCATGCATCACGGGCGGCATTGCCCAGGCCTTCTATGGCTCTGTGCCATTGGAGATTGAATCCAGGGTATATGAGATCCTCGATGAGCATCTTGGCGGCATTTTAAAAGAATTCATGGAAAGATACTGCGGAAAAAAATAGCCGGATGCAAGGCCCGTGCATAACACAGGGTTTATGCCATAAACATCTGGCTTTTTTGTTTTGCATGGGATAAGAATGAACTGCCAGAAAGGCATCCCCGGATAAATAGGTATCCCTGGATTGCAGGCAACAAAAACAAAAAGATATTTTGGGAGGATTTCATGAAAAAGAATAAGTCGATTATGGGAAGGCGGGAGTTTCTTGTTGCTGCCGGCGTGGCTTCCACGTCGGCGCTTGCCTCTACAAAGCTCGCTGGTTTGATTGATCCCGGTGCAGCAAACGCGGCCGAGGATTCCTCAGCCGCCGCAAAGACGGCAGTTAGCAAATGCGCGGTGATCTACTCTTCAATGACCGGCAACACGGAAAAGGTCGCAAAATCAATACACAAGGCCCTGGAGCAGGCGGCAGGCAGCTGTGATATATTTCCTATCAAGGAGGCCGATCCCCGCAAGCTGGCAGGCTATGAGCTGATTGCCTTCGGCTACCCCCTTATGGGGCCCAGGCTAAAAAAGGATGTCGATGATTTCATTGCCGATATG
>JBFYXR010000522.1:0-8356 GCA_041310455.1 Desulfobacteraceae bacterium
GGGCTGTCCCCAATACATACAGGGAGGCGTCCCTTGGGTTAGGAGCCACCAAGTGGCAGACCATATACCGTGTAGTCCTGCCGGCGGCGCTACCGGGGGTTCTCACAGGGGCAATATTAGGCGTCAGCAGGGCGGCAGGAGAGACCGCTCCAATCATGTTCACGGCGGCTGTATTTTATACTCCATCCCTCCCGTCTTCCTTTACCGATAAGATAATGGCGCTTCCCTATCATATATATGTGCTTGCAACAGCAGGCACTGATATTCAGGCTACCAGGCATCTTCAATATGGAACAGCCCTCGTGCTGATAGCCCTGGTTTTAGGTCTGAATCTCATTGCAATGATATACCGTACACGTTTAAGGCGGAGAAGATGAGAAGGTAGATTTAAGATTTTCAATTCCCTATCCGTTCGCGGGGGACCTCAAATTCCCTCTCCCCCTGCGGGAGATGGTCAGGGTGAGGGGGGATAACTGAATAAAAAGGTTTGATCATGGAAAACTGTTTAAAAATGTGCGCTAAAAACTTGAATTTCTATTACGGCGAGGCCCAGGCGCTGTATGACATTTCCCTTGATTTTTATGACAATCAGGTTACGGCCCTTATAGGGCCTTCCGGCTGCGGCAAGAGCACGCTTTTGAGGTGCCTGAACAGGATGAATGACCTTATACCATACAGCAGGGTTAAGGGCAGTGTGATGCTGGATGGAGAGGAAATATATGATCCTGATATTGATGTTGTGACCCTGAGAAGCCGCATAGGCATGGTCTTTCAGAAGCCCAACCCCTTTCCAAAGAGCATCTTTGAGAACGTCGCCTATGGCCTGAGGGTAAAAGGGATCAAAGACAGGGCACTTATTGAGGAGAGGGTAGAAACAAGCATAAAAAGGGCCGCGCTCTGGGATGAGGTAAAGGACAGGATTCATGAGTCGGCACTGGGGCTCTCCGGCGGTCAGCAGCAGAGGCTGTGCATCGCAAGGGCAATGGCGGTTGAACCGGAGGTCCTTCTCATGGATGAGCCTGCTTCAGCGCTTGATCCTATAGCCACGCAGAAGATAGAGGAACTGATCAATGAGCTGAAGAATACCTATACAATAATAATAGTAACGCATAATATGCAGCAGGCCGCCCGCATTTCCGATATCACGGCATTTTTCTACCTGGGTAAATTGATCGAGGTTGATGAGACGGAAAAGATATTCACAAGGCCAGGGTTAAAGCAGACATCGGATTATATAACGGGAAGGTTTGGGTAAAGCTTTCAGCTGTCAGTGATCAGCTGTTTACGATGGATCAAATAATTTAGCTTTTTTAAACCGTATGATTATTGATATCAGGGATATAAATAATTTCCTCCCCTTTTAGGGGAGGATTAAGGTGGGGTCTTCTCAATGCTGATTCTTCATCATTTATAAGACCCCCTCCCGACCTCCCCCTAAAAGGAGGAGGGGATCTCCAGCCGGCATCTTCCGGCAACAGGCATCTTTAAAAAAGGAGTATTTTATGCCAGCACGTTTACAGAAAGAACTGGACAGGCTTAAGAAACAGATCCTGTTTCTCGGCGCCATGGTTGAAGAGCATGTGGACATGGCGATCAAGGCCGTTGAGAAGAAGGATGCCGGCCTTGCCGAAGATGTTATCAGGGCTGACCTTAAGGTTGATGAACTGGAAGTGGAGATAGAAGAGGAGTGCCTCAAGCTGCTTGCATTATATCAGCCTGTAGCTGAAGACCTCAGGTTTATTATAGCCGTTATCAAGATAAACCATGACCTTGAAAGGATAGGGGACGAGGCCGTAAACATCTCCGAGAGGATGGTCTATATATCTACAAGGCCCCCTGTCCCGGTCTCATTCGATTATAAGCTCATGTCGGAAAAGACGAGGGAAATGCTGAAAAGCAGCCTGGATGCACTGGTGAATATGGATGAAGACCTGGCTAACAGGGTCCGGTTGAAGGATGACGAGGTGGATCAGATAAACAGGGAGATCTACGATCATGTAAAACAGACAATCCTTGAAAATCCTGATAAGGGGGGCTATCTGATAAATCTTTTTTCTATAGCGAGAAACCTGGAGAGAATAGCCGATCACGCCACCAACATTGCTGAAGAGGTTATTTATCTGGTGGAAGGGATTATTCAGAGGCATAAGAGAATATGAGGAAGGCGCAGGGCCCAGGGCGCAGGGCGCAAGGAATAGAGAAAGGGTAAAAGCTTTCAGCGATCAGCTAAAGGGAAAAAAGACTCTTAGTGAAGGCTAACCACGAAACACACGAAATACACTAATAATTTATTTGGAATTCCTGAAGGATTATTATTTGGTGTGTTTCGTGTATTTAGCGGTTAATGGATATTTCCTTGTCTTATATATTGAAATATCTCGATGGGCACATCCTATTAAAACCACCCCCAATTTTAATTAAATCCTAACACTTTCTTCATTTCCCCCAAACACTCCGGGATGAAAATGACTTTAAAATTTAGATGAGACTTCCCGGGCGGAAACGCGCTGATCCGGAAGTATAAGGAAGAGTAAATGGTTTTCAAAACAATATTATATAAAAGGAGAAAATACCATATGAAAAAGAGATTTCTTGTATTTGTGATGATGTGCCTTACCTTGGTTGGATTAAACGTACAGGTTGGGGCGGCAGAAGTCGATATACTAATCAATAAGCTTCTGGAGAAGAAGGTCATAACACAGGATGAGGCAACTCAACTTATGGATGACATGCAGAAGGAAGGGAAAAGAGAGCAGGAAGCGATAAAGACCGTGGTTGCCGAGGCCGCAAAGGAAGAGGCGAAGAACAATAAGCAGGTCCTGCCAAAGTGGGTCGAAAATATGACCCTGGCCGGCGATCTGAGGGTGCGCTATCAGACCCAGAATGTCGATGGCGATGACAAAGACGCAAGAAACAGGTTGCGCTTGAGGCTCAGACCTACGCTGGAAACGAAAATCAATGACAAGTGGAAGGCAGGTTTCGGTCTTGCAACAGGCGGTGATGACCCCATTTCCACAAATCAGACGCTGGAAAACGAGTTCCAGACACCGGATATAAGGCTTGATTATGCATATGCTCAATACGCCCCCAATAAGATTTTCAAGATCATGGCAGGCAAGCTGAAAAACCCCCTGTACACAACCAAGGACCTCATGTGGGACACGGACGCAAGGCCTGACGGTCTTGCAGGCACATTTAATTTCAATGCCTCTGACAATATAGGCATCTTTGTTACGCCGGCCTATTTTGTCCTTGATGAGAATAAGAACAGCAAAGACGACCCCGCAATGATAGCCTTTCAGCCGGGTTTGACATGGAAGATCAATGACAAAATGAATCTTAAGGTTGCAGCGGCCTATTATGACTTCCAGAATGTCAAGGGAAGCGACATGTCCGACCACAGCCAGGGAACAAACTCCATTATAGAAATCGACAATACTCCGGAGGATGAGGAGGATGATGACTACACAGTGAAATGGATGTATGAACTTGATTCAACGGCACTGGATGCACAACTGGACTTTAAACCGGATACATTCATAAAATATGTCTCATTATTCGGAGAGTATGTCAAATCGGATGCAGACACGAATAATACCGGATGGCTTGCAGGGATAACATTCGGCGACGAGAAGGTAAGTGATTTCGGAAACTGGCAGTTTACATATAATTACAGGAATCTTAAAAAGGATGCATGGGTGGACTGGCTGCCTGACAGCGATTTCTATGATGGTGAGACAGGGGTCGAAGGAGGTGAATTTGAGGTCACATTCGGACTCAGCAAGAATGTCACATTCGGAATAGATTACTATTCATCCAAACATAATATTGATGATCCTTCAGATGATGATCTGAGCCTGATTCAGGCGGACCTGGTCATCAAATTCTAATAATTGCCTCCACGACCGGTTGCCCATCCAATAGATTGCCATTATTGGATGGGCAGTCATTTACTGCACATGATGCCGATTCCATCCGATGATCAAATTGAAGACAGAAGCTGCGCTCTCTGCTGAAAGGACTTTACGCCGCCATTGATCATCACGGGCAATCCTGCTTATGATTGAAAGCATCTCCACATGGATTGAGGGCGGATCTACTGGAGACAGAAGCAGTATCATTATTCTGAAATCACGGTTTGAATCACGGTCATGAATACCTGCCTTCCCGATTCCGAGGGCGACGATAGGCCGGGAAAGGGCCTTTATCCTTACATGGGGGATCGCGATATCAGCTCCAACAAAGGTTCCTCCTTCCTGCTCGCGCATCATGAGCGAATCCCATGCTGAATCCTTCAGGGTTTTGTCGGTCTTTTGCATGCATGCATCAAGGAGCTCCATCATGGCCTCCTCCTTATCCATAACCCTTTCCCACAGTAGAGTTGACTCGCTTTGAAAAAGGGCCTCTTTACCGGAGACAGGCTCTTTCCTCTCCTGTGCCTCCGGAAATGATTCTTTAATAACAGGGGTCACAGGTATTTTACTCTCAATCTCTGAAACAGTCCTTGTATCCAGTACTACAATAGTATGTCCTTTGCCTTCCTGAATCAGCCGTTCTGCAACACCCTCCCTGCCCAACAACCGTTTCCAGAGGCCTGCCTTTTTGCCCGGCGCGCCAAGGATTATATGGCCTACGCGATACTCTTTTGCGAACTGGAGGATGGTCTTTACGATATCGTCGCCCTTATAGGTGAATACAGTTGCCCCCAGCTGTTTGGCAAGGGTCAGATTGTTTGACAGCATTCGCTGTGTCGCGGCATCGATGAGGGACGGATTTTCACGCGAAGCCTGCACATAAAGGGCGTACCAGTTCCTGTTCAGCCGTCCGGCAAGCCTTGAGGCGTAACGCAGAAGGGTTTCGGTTTTGGGGCCTCTCGAGCTCAGAGAAACCATAACCTGGTCCGGATTTGACGGTATCTCCTCTTGCGACGGGTCGCGTCTGCGCGAGTCAATATGCGCAGCCAGCTCCCTCAGGGTCAGTTCGCGCAGCTGCTCCAGGTTTATGGGCTTGAAGAAATTCGCAAGGGCGGCCCCTGCAAATTCCCTGGTATAGACCTTTCCCTCCTGGAGCCTGCGGCGAAGGTCTTCGGTGGTTATATCCACATTTACGATCTGGTCCGCCTCAGCCAGGATCCGGTCGGGCACACGCTCACGGACCTTAACCCCGGTCACTCCCCCGACCGTTTCATAGAGGCTTTCCAGGTGCTGTACATTCATGGTGGAGATGACATGTATCCCGGCGGCAAGGATTTCCTCAATATCCTCATACCTTTTATCATTTCTGCTCCCCGGCACATTGGTATGTGCCAGTTCGTCAACGAGCACAACCTCCGGCCTTATTGAGAGGATGGCATCCAGATCCATTTCCCCTATCTCTATGCCGCGATATGTAATCTTTTTATTCGGAACCATATCCAGCCCGTTAAGCAATAACTCCGTTTCAACCCTCCCGTGGGTTTCAATAACACCGACCATAATTTTAACGCCGTCCTCCCTTAGACGGCGGGCCTCGATCAGCATCTGGTATGTCTTGCCTACACCGGCTGCATAGCCCAGGTATATCTTCAGCCTGCCCCGCTGCGAGCGGCGGATCAACCTTAAAAAACTGTCGGCCCGGTTATCATTCATATCATTCACCCATCATATCCAGCGCCAGGTTTATATCGAGGACATTCACCATGGGATCAGAATAAAGAAAGCCCCCGGTCGTTCTTGACAGGTTTTTAAGCAATTTAACAACTGATGAGACAGGAAGACCGCGTACTGAGGCTATCCTTTCCGACTGGGCCAGGACTGCTTTCAATGTTATATGAGGATCAAGTCCGCTGCCTGAGGCTGTCACGAGGTCAGCAGGCACTGATATCGGGGTCTGTAAATTCAGCCTTTTGATGATGTGCCGGGCCCTGGCATGCAATTCAGGATTTACGGGAGAAAGGTTGCTTCCTCCCGAAGATGATGCATTGTAATCAACCGCCGAAGGACGCGGCCACAGATACCTGTCGCCGGAGAAGCCCTGGGCGATCAATGCGCTGCCCAGGACATCTCCATCGGCATTTCGGATCAGGGAGCCTTCGGCGCTTTCGGGCGCTGCGATCTTTGCGAACATGAGGATAAAAGACACGTAAAAAACACAGCAGATCCCCATTGTGACGGCTATAATCCGCAGTGTTGCGGCCATCTGTAAAAAAATCGCAGCTGTATGTTTGGGTTGCATATTGTCTCCTGCTAAAATATTCCTGTCAGATGCAACAGGATATCTATCAATTTAATTCCTGCAAAGGGCGCGATCACACCTCCAAGACCGTATATAAGGAGATTTTTTCTTAAAAGGGCGCCCGCGCCCATGGGCCTGTATTTCACGCCCTTTATGGCAATCGGGATAAGCAGGGGGATTATGACTGCATTGAATATAAGGGCCGAAAGAACAGCGCTTTGGGGTGTTGACAGTCTCATGATGTTGAGGACCGCAAGCCGGGGTATTGCCAGCATGAACATCGCAGGTATTATGGCGAAGTATTTGGCCACGTCGTTGGCGATGGAAAAGGTTGTGAGGGCGCCCCTTGTCATGAGCAGCTGCTTGCCTATCTCTATTACCTCGATAAGCTTTGTGGGGTCACTGTCAAGGTCGACCATGTTCCCCGCCTCCTTTGCCGCCTGGGTCCCGGAATTCATTGCCACTCCTATGTCCGCCTGGGCAAGGGCAGGGGCGTCGTTTGTGCCGTCTCCCATCATTGCTATCAGTCTTCCCGCGTGCTGTTCCCTGCGTATGTAATCCAGCTTGTCTTCCGGCTTTGCCTCGGCAATGTATTCATCCACTCCGGCCTCCCTGGCTATTGCTGCTGCAGTAAGGGGGTTGTCTCCCGTAACCATGACAACCCTCAGGCCCATGGTGCGCAGGCGCTCGAACCTGTCCCGGATGCCAGGCTTGATCACATCGGACAGGGCAATAACCCCCAGGGCCGCATCCCCGTCAACGACAACAATAGGAGTGCTCCCATTCCTGGCGACGCCTTCAACCAGGCCCTTCAGGCCAGGATCGACCGATGCGCCGTTGTTGCGAAGATAGGTCTGAACCGCATCGGATGCCCCTTTTCGGAAATGACGCCCATCCGGCATATCCATACCGCTCAACCTGGATTGGGCTGTAAACGGTATGATGATACTGCCCGGCATTTCACGGGGTGCGAGCGACCCGAGCGTCTCTTCCCCAAGTTTTACTATGGACCTGCCTTCAGGGGTCTGATCCCCAAAGGATGCGAACATGGCCGCCTCTGCAAGCCTCTCCGGATCAACGCCAGGCAAGGGATAGTAGTCAGTGGCCTGGCGGTCTCCCATGGTTATGGTCCCTGTCTTATCCAGCAGCAGCGTGTCGATGTCCCCTGCAAGCTCCACTGCCTTGCCGCTTTTGGCCAGTATATTTGCAGAGAGGGCGCGGTCCATTCCTGCCAGACCGATGGCAGCCAGAAGCGCCCCGATGGTAGTAGGGATAAGGCAGACAAGGAGGGCGATAAGCGTGGGTATAGGGAGCTCCACGCCGAAATATCGGCCTATAGGCCAGAGGGCAGCCGTCACTATAAGAAAGGCAAGGGTCAACCCCGCAAGCGTTACGGTCAGAGCCAGTTCATTAGGGGATTTTTGTCTGACGGCTCCTTCTACCAGGGCTATCATGCGGTCCAGGAACGATTCCCCTGCGCCTGCGGTGATGAGGATCATGATCCGGTCCGAAAGGACCCTTGTCCCTCCCGTTACCCCTGACCTGTCTCCTCCTGCCTCCCTGATTACAGGCGCGGATTCGCCTGTGATGGCAGATTCGTCAACTGTTGCCGCGCCTTCAATTACCTCTCCGTCGCCTGGTATGACCTCTCCGGCAATAACGAGTATAATATCACCTTCGCGTAATTCATCGGAGCTGATCATTTCTTCCCCGTTTGCAGATATTCTCCTTGCAACAGTTCTGCTCCTGGTGCGCCTGAGCGTGTCGGCCTGTGCCCTGCCTCTTGCCTCGGCAAGGGCTTCGGCGAAATTGGCGAACAGGACCGTAAGCCATAATATTACAGCCACTGCTGCAGTGTAGGCGAAATCGTCTTTGCCTTTGAAGGGCATTGAGAAAAGCACCAGGGTGGTCATGGCGGCGCCTGCCTCCGTGACAAACATGACAGGATTCCGGGCCATCACCCGGGGCTTCAGCATGGCAAATGCCTGCTTCAGGGCGATTCGCAAAAGAATTTTATCGATAAGAGAGGCCCGTCGGGCCTTCCGCCGTTCGAGCTTCAGCTTCTCTCTCAATGCTTTATCATTACTCTCAGACATTTGAATTTTCCTTTGTGTTCATGAACATGCAATCAAAACCCCGAGGC
>JBFYXR010000004.1:0-4002 GCA_041310455.1 Desulfobacteraceae bacterium
GCCTCCGCTCCCCCCCTCTCCAAGGACAAGGGATATGGTCCTTAAAGGTATAGTCAGAAATTCCCTGATAAGCTGGGCAATAAAAAACGCCTGGAAATGCTGGGCTGATTCCATGGAGATATCAGCCCCGTATGTATCGACAAAACAGAATATATATGTCTTATCCGGATCTTTTTGCTTTGCCTCCTTTAATATCGTTAGAATAAGAGAATGGTCATCGGATGTGAGCATCCCGTAATTGCGTTTATTGAGGTCTGCCTGGCTCTTCAAATCGGCAGGCTTAGGCTTCTGCTGCCCTATGATATAGAGGTCTTTGTCATGAAAATTACAGGTGCCCGCGATCAGTGATCCCTTTGCGCCCTCAATGGGCTTAAAGTCGGGAAAGATCCTGTCGATGACATCCGAACACCTGGGTCTTAAGGGATGTCTTGTTCTTTTCTTAAAAATATCAACAAGTTCCATTTTTTGCATAAAAATTTATCCTTTCAGATCAACATCAGAAATATTCATGATTTTTCCTTATATATTAAAAAAGGATAATGTGCAAATACTGATCTTTAAGCCCTCCCCCGGGAGATCGCCATCACGAACACATTTGACTTTATTCCCTTGATCGTATATCCATTTCATGTCCGCCGGAAATAGGATGATTGAATAAAACACCGCTTGGAGTGAACCATGATTGTAAGAAATCTGAAAGACAAGGAGGTCCTTGATACCACATATATCGCCCATGGCGGGGCGGTTGCCCGGATGGTCCTGGATCAGCGAATCCTTAAGGAGATAGGTTTTCTTGCCTCCGCTATCCTGGATAAAGGCAGAAAGATTGAATCTCATATAGATCCCATGGAGGAAATCTACTTCGTTATAATGGGAGAAGGAGAGATGTCGGTCGGGGATGAGACAAGGCATATTATACCCGGCGATGCAGTATATATTCCAACAGGGGTTGCCCACGCCCTTGAGAACAGGGGGGAAGACCTCCTCTTTCTCATTGTGATCGCATCCCCATACAGGCAGGAGCAGGGTTGAATTTCAAGACTCTTTTTATAAAATGGACCGGGCAACTGCTATTTTTTTCTTGACGACCTGTCCAGGTTTGTTAGATAACTTGCAAAATTTAAAAAATGGAAAGAAACCGACTATGTCAAAAACAAAAATATCACGCAAAGAGATGCTGAAAAAGCCCGATGAATTTATAAGCCTTACCTCGCATGCTATAGATTTTGTCAAAGGACATAAACACCTGTTTGATTATCTAGGCATGGCTGTTTTAGGGCTTATCATTGTTTACATGGGGGTTTATGCCTACACCCGCTATATGAATAAAAAGGGCCAGGAGGCCTTCAATAAGGCATATTACGCCATGTCTGACGAAACCGGCAGCGACAAGGCAAAGGCCGATCCAGAGAATGCTGAGAAATTATTCAATGATATTATTGATAACTACGGGATGTCAAAGGCTGCAAAACTGGCACTCCCGGAGGTTGCCTACGCCAAATTCGAGCAGAAAAAGTATGATGAAGCCATATCCATATATGAGGACTACCTTGATAAAGTCTCGGACAATGAACCCTATAATTCGCTTGCAAGGATGGCCCTTTCCACCTGTTATGAGCAGAAAGGCGACTATGACAAGGCAATTGCACCCCTTGAAAAGATAATAGAAGGCCCCGATGACTATATAAAGGAGCAGGCCATGTTGAATCTGGCCAGGGTCTACAGGCTGGCCGGGAAAAAGGACAAATCAGATGAAACCATAAAACAATTCATTGAAAAATTCCCCAAATCCGTTTATCAGGATTTGGCCGACTCCTTTCTCAATTCATGACAGACCTTAAAGGGCTGCTTCATGATCCAGAACAGGTCATGCGGCAGCCCCTTATTCTTTCCTTATTTTCTCATCCCAATCAGTTAAATTATCATTGATATCCATTGGCAGACCCAAACAGCCGATATTATCCTTGTAATTTTAGGGCAATACACCTATATTACCCGCAATGAATCAAATCTTTCGGAGATAAAACTCCCGGTCAATTTAAAGAGGAAATTATTTCTATGTCTTTGGAAATTCTCACGATGGCAATCTCCATTATCGTCCTGCTCTTTACAATCCTGATATGGATAAAGATCCGGCAGCCCTTCGGCCAGGACCTGCACAAGTCTCTTCGTGATGAATTAAGGGAGTCCCGTGACGAGACAGCCGGACAGGCAAGGGAACTAAGGGAAGAGGTCGCAAACATCCAGGCAAATGCCAATGAAGTGCTGGTCAGGATGGTAAACACCCTCGGGGATGATCAGAAGAATCTGCTTGGCACAATGACCAGGACCAATGAAGAACGCCTTGGGCAGATCCGGGCCGTCCTTGATGAAAAGCTGCGGCAGGGTATGGAAGATCAGAGAAAACACCTGGCGGATGTAATAGCCGCGCTGAAGAGCCTTGAGAGCTCGCAGATCCAGGAGCAGGGAAAGGCAAGAGAGTCGCTTGACCTCAAGTTTATGCAGATACAGGAAAGCAATGAGAAGAAGCTGGATGAGATGCGTAAGACGGTTGATGAGAAGCTTCACAGCACCCTTGAGAAGCGGCTTGGAGAATCATTCAAGCTTGTAAGCGAAAGGCTGGAGGCCGTACAGCGCGGACTCGGCGAAATGCAGACACTGGCTATTGGCGTCGGCGATCTAAAGCGTGTTCTTGGAAATGTTAAGGAACGCGGCACCTGGGGGGAATACCAGCTTGGCGCCATCCTCTCGGATATACTAACGCCGGACCAGTACGCCCAGAATGTACGGACAAAGGACGGCAGGGAAAGCGTTGAATACGCGATCAAACTACCCGGCAGGGGGCAGGATCATGATGAGCCGGTCTGGCTCCCTATTGATTCAAAATTTCCCAGGGAGGCCTATGAACGTCTTGTAGAGGCGGCAAGGATCGCGGACGCCGATGGGGTTGAATCGGCCTCCAATGAACTCCGAAAGGCCGTCATCAAGATGGCAAAAGATATCCAGGACAAATATATAAACCCCCCGACAAGCACTGACTTTGCAGTCCTTTTTTTGCCGACCGAGGGCCTGTATTCCGAGGTGCTGCGCCAGTCGGGGCTGCATGACGAACTGCAGCAGAAACACAGGGTCCTGGTTGCAGGGCCTACCACCCTCTCCGCCATCCTGAACAGCCTGCGTGTAGGATTTCAGACGGTTGCCATTGAGCGGCGCGCAAGCGAGGTCTGGAATGTTTTAGGGGCCGTAAAAACGGAGTTCGGAAAATTCGGTGATGTCCTTGAAAGGGTTAAAAGGCAGATAAACACCGTTTCAAACACACTTGATGAGTCCACTAAAAGGACAAAGGCCATGGAGAGAAAACTCCGCTCAGTGGAACAGATTCCTGATGACCAGGCCAGGACATATCTCGGGATTGAAGATGCTGAACCGGCTTCTGAATCATATGAGGATTCGATTGATGAACCTTCGGAAAAATAGTCTTTTTATGTAATTATTTGCCAAATAGTGAAAATGTTTTTAATCAAATTTAGTAAAATAATACATATATCCACTCAACTGTTTTTTAAAATCTTTTTTCATTGAGAAATCACATCCGCAACCTATTAATAGCATTAGACAATATCACCCGCAATAATCTCCCCCATTTTCAGGTTAACGGCATGCCTGTTGCTCCGGATTATGTCAGGCTGGGGCAGCCATAACGGAAAAGTATTCACGTATGTTGAGCTTTTATAGGTGTGAAAAAATATGCCTGCTGCAATACAACACTATCTTAATCCTTTGCATATCTACTGCCGCCTGAGAGACCTGGGATTCCCCAAATGGCAGGCGGTCAGGATCTGCAGGTTTTATGAGAAGACTTTATTTAAAATGCTTTTCCCGGAAAGGGCCTGCTGACAGCCGACATGAACACAGGTCAGCACAGCCGCTTGCGGCTGACGCGGCAAGTTTGATCGAATATGAAACTCAACCCATGGGCGCCTGAGGCCCATGGAGATGGAA
>JBFYXR010000010.1:0-4011 GCA_041310455.1 Desulfobacteraceae bacterium
ACCTCAAATGCTATAGGGGTTGAGGTCCGGGCAGATATTATCGATCATACCCGCCCGCTTTAGATCACCTTTGTTCCGGAATTTTACATCCAATCCATTTCAATTTAAAAAATTGGACCTCCCATGACTAGGATACATGCTAATGCAAAATCCTAACCGGACATTGCTGCCTTAATGTAGACTTTATGAGGTTTTGTATCAAGAAAAATCATAAGATTGCCGGCCTTAACCTCCCGATTAATTCTCCTTTAAAAAGAACTGCGCAACAGGGACTCCGACGCGGGAAGGCAGGATGCCCCTGGCAATGCTTAACCCCGGCGAACCATCCTTCCCGGTCCGGGCCGCAAGATTGATCATTTCTCCCTGTGCCATGCCGCCCTTGCTGTCCTTCTCCAGGGTCATAATAAGCGGCATGTCCTTTTGAGATCCGGCAGGATAGTCCATCACCAGGGCGATTCTTCCATTATTCAGCTCTACCATTGATCCGATCGGGTAGATCCCCATCATATGAATGAAGCTTTTCAGCAGGACCGTATCAAAGCTCTTCCCGCGCTCAAGCCACATCTTCCTCAATGCCTCATCAGGGGTGAAGGACCTGGGACGATAGGCTCGCTCCGAAGTAAGGGCCTCATACACATCGGTAATGCGAAGGATCTTTCCCATCAGGCTCAGCCTGTTCATGAAATGCGTCTTGGGATATCCTGTCAGATCAGGGTTCAAATGGTGCTCGAACGGACCGAGGATAATTCTCGACCTCAGGGCCTTGTCGGCATTCAGCCTGAGGATCTTCCTCACCCCGAGAAGCGGGTGTTTCTGCATGTCGTTCCACTCTTCTGAATTCAATTCACCCTTCTTGAGGAGCACATCCTTGGACACGCCGACCTTTCCCAGGTCATGAAAGAGTCCGCATATGGAGAGATATTCGAGGGAGATACTGGACAGTCCGATATATCTGCCGAGGCATGTGGCAAGCAGCGACACATTGACGGAATGGGAATAGGTATAGTCATCATAATCCTTGATTGTTGCCAGCCCGAGTACAAGGGACGTATCCTCCTGAATCAGGTCCACTATTGTCTGGGCAAGACGTCTCGCCTTTCTGACCCCCGCAACACCCTGTGATGCCTTATCCGCAACCTCTCTCACCGTTTCCAGGGCACGAAGATAGGCATTTTTGGCCTTTTCCTGCCGTTTCATGCCATGTCCGTTTTCTTCAGCCTTAAGATCGTCATCCCGTTTCTCCAGTAACTGCACCCATGAAAGGGCGTGCCCGCCAACCTTATGCCTAAGCCAGCCGGCAGGGTCCTCATGTTTGACCGAGATATCAAGAAGACGGGTAAAAGCCAGTATATCTGCCGGTGTTGCCTTTCCGGAAATGACAAGAAACTGGAGACCGCCTATCCCTCTTACTGAAAAATATTTCATGATCTGGTTGATGATATTTACAGTGTCTCTTCTGTGAGGAAGTTTTTCACCGTTTAAATGAAACCTTCCCCGCCAGATTTCAATCTTGAGGTCATCCTCCCCTGTCATCTCGTCGAGAATGCCTTTAAACCTTGCCAGGCAATCCCTGATCAACTGGTTGTTGTCCTTATGCATCCTTGCAGTATGGATAAGGTGATACAACACCTTTATGAAGACTATCCCTGGGTGTTCAGGCTGCGCTTTATTTTCATTGGACACGGTTGTCTGCCTCCTCTCCTCTACAATTCCTGCCTGATCTTTTTTACAACACCCCGCACACCCGGGTACCAGGACCTGCCTGCGCGATTCAGCACCTGTTCAGCCTCCGGCATATCAAGCGCTCCAAGGGCTATGGCAGCGCCTCTCCGGTAGCCGGACCTCCAGAAAGCAGGCATCCATGGCCGCTTCAAAAGGGTTTCACGAAGAAAGGGAACAGAACGCGACGAACCGGATTTCCCCAGCGTCCTGAAACACTGGATTAAATGTTTTTCATCATTATTGCTGAATTTTGTCTTTTGAAGGTATGACAGGAGCAGCGACTCGACTGCATCGTCTCTTGACTGCCCCAGTTGTCTGAAAACAAGCTGTCGTATTGCATCATCTTTATCATCGATCAGGCTGAAGATATCCCTGACACCGGCAGGGTCCCTCCTGAAAACAGCCTTGACGGCCTCATGCCTTACGCGCGCGGACGGATGGCGAGTCAGCCTCATCAGGTACTTCAGTGATTGTTTCCCTTCCATGTTAACAATTACCGGGACAAGCTTTTCAATAAGATTTTCATCCGCCGTGTTCAATATGGATTCCAGTGAGCCCTCGTCCTGTGAGGCAAGGAGAATTATCGAATCCAGCAGCACCTGTCGAAGAGGCAGAGGCTGGGTCTGCCTCAGCAGCAAAACAAGTGTCTGGATCGCCCTGGGCCTCAGGAGACTGAAGGTCGCTCCAAGCACTCCTGCATCCTCATGGCTCATATCCTTCCAGGTCTCCTGGAGGGGCGCAAGAGAATCGGTTTCTGAGGCATTAAGAAAAAATTCCTCCAAGGACTGAACGGCCCATGGAATCTCAGCCCTGCCGATACTCAGCACGTAATGCAATCCCTGAAGGATCTTAAGCGGGACGAGCAGGTCTCTTCGGCCGAAAGAGCCAGTGAATTCTTCTGAAAGCACGTCCAGGATTATGCTGAAATTTTCTTTTTCCCGATTCTGCAGTAGGCTGTCAAGCAATGCATCCAGATATGATGTCGGGTCTGTTTCTTCCTCCTGGCGGATCATCTCCTGTAAAATCACCTGTTCCTGCTGAGAAAGCGAAAGCTCTGCCTCATCAATGGAAGGATCGCTTAGTGGCTCCGTGTTTCCCAGATCCTTTTCTCTTAATTGCAGGTCCCCTGCCTTCCCCTTTATAAGATCGGATATGCTGCTGTCTGCCTCCTGATCGCTGCCCCAGGAGAACTCAGAGACCTCGTATCTCAAATGAGGAAACCGGGCCTCCCAGAAGGCTGTGACAATGTCCCCCTCAGGTTCAGCCGATAATTTGGTATAACGGTTTATTATCAGCAGGATATCATTTACTTCCTTTTGCCCTATCCCGTCCATGAATTCCATCCACCGGATCCCGTCGCGGAACAGCGTAAAGTGAAGGGTCCCCTCCTCAGGGAGTCCGGAAGAGATTGTTTCACCCATGGCAATAATCCGCTCCCTTTCAATTCCAAACCTCAGGTTTCCGTATTTCTGGATGAATCCTGTAAGCTGCAGGTGAAATTGGCTAATGGAGTTAAGGCATATGGAATGCCCGGAGGGATACAGCGATAGATTTTTGCAGACAAGAAGCAGACCGGTATAAATCCGCCTGGCGGCGTTCGTTTCATCTTCCGGCAAGCCGCTGCCAGAAGAAGTTATCTGATTGTTTTGAACGTTCATAATAAAGCCATGGATCTTACGGTTGTAGAATGTTAAGTTGCATTAATCCACTTTACGGTCCTTCCAATCATGACCTTTTCACAAGCCTGATATCTGAAAAGAATCCAAGCAGATACATAAAAAGCCTGATTTATTTAATGCAAAATATAGACCATATCATCTATTTAAACAGAGCTGATCTTCCTTTAAGACACTTTAAAATAACTGGAAACATCATAATTTTGTAATAAATCAGGTGAAAAGTCCTGGATATGGCAGATTTTATTCAGGAATCACCAGGAAGAAAAGACGTATCTTTTATTGATTTAAGTTACTGGCAGGAGTATCATATTAATGTTTTAAAGGTCTCTGTCTATTATTTTGACGCAACCTCTGGCTTTAATAAGGAGACAACTTATGAGAATAAAAAGAAAATTAGCAGGCATTTTTATAACATTTATTATAGCCTCGGCATGTGCAGGCGCGCCGGCAAAAATTCCCGATAAATACAACCTTGACAGCCGGCTGGAAAAGGTCCCCGATATCTCAAAATACAACATGATGAGCTGGGAAAGGATTGACAGCCGGTCCTTTGTATTGCAGACAGCGCCCGGTGATTATTACCTGATCATCCTGAGCAGCCAGATCGGAA
>JBFYXR010000015.1:0-6423 GCA_041310455.1 Desulfobacteraceae bacterium
GATTACAAGACGAGGGTCACTAAAAAATACAGTGAAATCAGAGTTGAGATCGATGACCTGTGGATATTGATCAACAACAACGTGGTTATTGCCTCTTTCAAACAGACATACAGGACGCCGGTATTTGAAAGCACCGGCACCAAGAGGCTGTATATCACAAAAAACAGCGAAGAGTGGAAGATAATTGGGGAGGCATTCTCGCTTGCGGAAGTAAAACAGGTAACAGAAACAATTCCAGGGCTGGAAAGCCTTCAGGCTGAAGCCGCAGACAAAGAACAGATTTCCCCGGCAGTACAACAGCCCGCTTCACTGCAGGAGGAATCTTCTGATATAAAACAAACAGCCCTGACACAGCCTTTGACAGATGAGCCGCAGGTGTCTGCTATTGATGTGATGCAGGATGCCCGGGTGACTGCCGGATCAGGGGTCGGGAATTATGATGCTCCCGGAGCAGCGGGAGACATTGTAATGGCATCATTGCCTGAGGTCCCCCGGGAGGCATCAGCTGACCCGGCTGAGGTTATGACGCAAGGGCAGGGCGCCGGCCAGGAGAATGCCGGGGATGCCGAACAGGCAGCATCCATAGTGCCATTAAATGAAGATCTCAATGCAGAGGCCGACGGGGCAAAACAGGCCGAGTTGAACGTTCCTCAACCCGGCGCTCAGCAGGAAGCAACTGCCGAAACAAAGGATTCCCTGACTGCCCCACAGCCTGAGGATTCTCTGGCGGAGATCGAAGAGTTTATAAATTCGTGGATTGATGCATGGGAAGTAAAGGATACCGAAAGGTATATCTCCTTTTATGACGAACAATTCAGATCCCGCGGCATGGATCTGGGCGCATGGAAAAGCCACAGGGCCAGACTGAATAAAAGGTACAGCAGCGTTATTGTAGAAATCGGCGATTTGAAAATAATAGAGATCTCTGATGAACAGGCAGAGGTAAGCTTTATCCAGGATTACAGGGCGGACGGATACACGGATCACGGTGAAAAAAACATGATCCTTATTAAGATAGGCAACGAGTGGAAGATCAAAAAAGAGGAATGGAAGGCAATCAGCGGATAAATTCATCTCTGAAGGAAAATGCTCCAGGTCCGCATGAGATTACTATCATGATTATGGGGAGCATAGGAAGGATACGTTCATTTACCATATCCCGCCGTATCCTTTTATGGTCATCCATAATCCTCGTGCTATACAGCCTGTTTTCTCTCTTCATAATCGGCCGGCATTTCAGCATGAGTTCCCGTTTCCGCGACCAGTCTATCACGATCAAGGAGATTACAGAGAAATTCGAGGGGATGGAGAAAGGCCTCCTTAAGGCCCAGCAGCGTACAGCTAACCTTGAGGCCTACATAGAATCAACCAGCAAACAAATGGAAGCCGGCGGCACGGCCGCGCGAGTGCAGTCCCGGCCTGCCGGGGACATGACGGTTATTGATATGTCCGGAGAGAGAAGTGAGCAGGCAAAAAGATCCGTTGATATTGAGGGGCTGGGAATAAGGAGGCTGGATTCCGGCGTTGTTTTAGACTTCAGGCTTGTAAGCGTGACCTCTGGAACCGGGGCGGCTGAAGGGTATTTACATATTATAGTCAGAGATAAGGACGGCAATTTCCCATCAGTATGGAATGCCCCCTCAAAAGAGGTCCGAAACGGTCTTCCTGCCGAATTTCGCAGCGGGGAACATTTTATTATCCAGAGATTCAAACAGTATCATCGTGAATTCACTTCTGACGGTTCCGTCGGCATGCCCGCGCAAATAAGGATACTTGCCTATGATCCCTCAGGCGATATAATCCTTGAAAAGGAATACGAGGTTAATGATGTATAACAGGATCACGCACCCAGGGAAGAGCCTGCTTTTTATGCCATGTGTTTTTATTCTGTTTACGGTGCTTTTTCCGCTCTATGCAGGGGCAAAAACAGAACATGAGGTCTATTTCCCGGACACCGCCTATGAACTGAATATCTACAGAATCTATGGTCAAAAACCCGGTAAAACCCTTATGCTTATAGGCGGGATACAGGGGAATGAGCCGGGAGGTTTTCTTTCAGCTGACCTGTACGCGGACATGAGCCTGGAGCAGGGGAACCTTATTGTTGTGCCCAGGGCGAATTTTTACTCTATCATCATGAACGACAGGGGGCTCAATGGTGACATGAACAGGAAATTCACACATGAAAACATTGACCTCAGCATGGAAGACAAGATAGTCAACATACTTAAGAAGCTCATAAGTGAAAGCGACTACCTGCTGAACCTTCACGACGGTTCCGGTTATTATTATCCTGAGTATATAGATGAATTGCGTAACCCTAAACGCTATGGCCAGTCAGTGATAGCCGATTGCGCGGAATTCAGCGTTCCGGGCAGGGATGAAAAAATAATGCTGGGAGAAATGGCGCAAGACGTTATTGAGGAGGTCAATCAGTACATATCAAATGATTTGTATAAATTTCATTTTATGAATACGCGGACGGCGGATGATGACAGCCCGCACAAGGAACAGCGGAAGTCAGCCACCTACTATGCCATGAATGTTCTTCATATACCGGCCTTCGGAGTTGAGACATCCAAGGCATTGCCCTCCACCGACCTGAAGGTATGGTTTCATAATCTGATAATCAATGCATTCATGAAGCGGTTCAATATCATACCCCAATCGCCGGGCCTCGCTCTTGATAATCCGGTCCTTAAATACCTCGTTGTCTCTGTTAATGGAGAAACACCGATGGTTATCAACAAGAACGAACACCTTGATCTTAACGAGGGCGATTCCATTAATATTTCACATATTGAGGCCAATTATGACAGGGGCCTCAGCCTGGACATCCTGGGCTATGGTGATATAAACGATTACAGAAAGGACTTCAAGATATTCAGGGACACTGAAATCATAGTAAGAAGGGACAATAATACGTTCGGGGAGATACCCGTGCGGATTCTAAAAAAGGGTTCATCGGGCGACAAGGAAAACAAGGCGCCTGCCTCCGACAGTGTGGATTCCTTTATTGTTGAGGCCATGGGCCGCAGGCTTTTGCTTGAAAAAGGAGAAACCCTGGAGCTGGTTAAAGGGGATAAGATGAAGATTGCCGATATCCTGCCCGATAACCTGTCCGGGGTCCAGGTTAACTTCAAGGGATTTGTCGGAGACAAGTCAACCAATTCGGGTGAGGACAGGGGGTATGTGGTTGATACGGCAAATGACCTGATGCAGCGGTACTCCATCGACAAAAACGGCGAAACCTATCCTGTCATTGCATCAAGGGGAGGAAATATTTTGGGGAGCTTTAATGTCAAGCTCCTGGAGCCCCGGCTGAATTATATTTCTTTAAGAATAAACAACGATGGCCGTGTCATGTTAGGACAGGAAGACTCCGTTACTTTTTCTGCAGATGATAATATCCGTGTGGAAAAAATAGCCACCAACCTTTATAACAGCTCTGAAATATCCCTTAGCATCAACGGCAAAAAACTCACAAATGGGGATTCTGAGGAGATAAGGGACCTTTGCACCTCTCCTCACAATGAGGTTAAGGTCCATAACGGCTCTATTTTAATAGGGAAGGTATATATTGATATGGAAGAGCACTAAGGATTTCCCGAGGGCTCCACTCTCAAAAGATTATCCCAGGGGTCGGCCTTTCTGATTTTTACCGTGATATTCATTCCCGCCTTGAAATCCTGGCCCGCCTCTCTCTTCATTTCCGTAACGTAAAGACAGTCCGTCATTATTATCCTGTAATTTTTTTTCATTACATCAAGTATTATGGCCGGGAATTCCATGCCTGCACGGCCTTTTATATATTTCAATATCCAGTAATTCTGGCAGTTTCTTTTAACCTGGTTCAGGTCCTTCAGGGTGGGACTTACGGAAAGCCTTATCTTTTCAAGCTCCTCCTTGTTATACAGGCCGGACCCGTGGACAAGGAAATGCTTCAGCTGTCGCTGGCACACAAGGTCAAAATATCTCCTTATGGGGGAGCTTAGGTTCGTATAGGCATCCAGCCCCAGCCCGGAGTGGGGGCCCGGCTCCGCATCAATCACAAGAGGGAACAGCTTTTTCCTCTGCATGAAGACATAATAGATATAGTCTGTCCCTTCCAGGGACAGCCTCTCTGTAGGCTCCTTCTGCGCCCTGAAAAGTGTGGGGACATTATTATCCCTGCAGAAGCGGGCAGCCAGCCAGTTGTAGAGTATCATCATCTCGGCCACCATCATTCGGGAGGGGGTCTCCTGGGATATCATTTTTATGGTTATTGAGTAATTCTCATCCGTTTGGAAGGAGGGCTCAGGGAGCGAGAGTATCAAGGCGCCCTGCTCAATCCTCTTTTTCCGCAGGAGGTCACAAAGCCTGTACATGGTTGAAAATGTATCATCGCCGTCATAAATGTCATTAACATAATCATATGTCCAATGCCGTCTGACATTGATAATGCTGGGCGTAAACCTGAAATCATGAAGATTGCCTGCCCTGTCAAATCTGGCCAGTAAAGAGACGGCAGGCCTGTCTTTTCCCTCAAGCAGGCTGAGCGTATCATCAGAAAGCTGTTCCGGCAGCATGGGAATCATTCTTCCCGGGAGATACAGGGATGAACCCCTCATGAAGGCCTCCCTGTCAAGGGGAGTGTCAGGTGCGATGAGACCTGCAGCATCGGCGATATGAATTCCTATCTGGATGAAGTCATCAATGATCTCAAGGCTCAGTGCGTCATCAAAGTCCCTTGTAGACGGGCCGTCAATTGTGAACACCGGGAGATGCCGGAGGTCTTCCCGTCCGGGGGTATCAACCGCAGACAGGCAGGATGCCTCATTAAGCAGTGCATCATCGAATGATCTTCTAATATTAAACCTGTACAGGTCGACAGGTTCATCTTCGTCCCATACGCCAAGCCTTATGAGAAGGTTTCTGGCCTCCCCGGTATCGGAAATCCCTGCCCTCGAAAGCAGTTCAGCCCCGTACTTGATGTCGGGCGACTCTTTGCCGTGAACAGCGAGTTCAACCAGTATATCAATGACTGCTTTATCGGCCGGTGAAATCCGGGATAAATCTTTCTGAAGCGCCTCCCTGAGCCATGCGCTTCCGAGATTGAGCCTTTCCTCCTTTAAGGCCTCTTCATCCTTTTGCCTCGCGACCTGTTCAGCCTTTTCTTCAGTGAGGGGAATAAACCGCCCGTCTTTTATCCTGAAGTAGAGCTTATCTTCAAAGAGCGCCCTTACAAGCGCCGAGATGTGATCATCCGTAACATCCTCGCCGAAGCAGAGCTGCGCAAGGTATCTGTAGTCGAAGCTCTCATTCTCGTCCCTGATCAGTTCCCAAAGGTCTTTGACGCATATCTCCTTCTTTAAACTGTCCCTTAAAAGGTCAACCTGTTTAAGACGGTATAATATCTCCTCACGGTTTCCCTGGGGGTCTATGGAGGAATTAGAGGTGAGCAGGGCCCTTTTAGGAGAGATATTAAGCTGCTGGTTCAGGGGCGTGAGGAGGTGCAGCTTGTTTCCCTTGTCCTGGATGCAGAGGGTGCAGTGTATCCTGCCCTCATCAATAAATTCTATAATCTTTCCATGGCCCATAATTTATAACGCTTTTCTTGCGAAAGTCCGGATGGTTTATGCCCCGTTGAAATAACGGTTATCCAAGATGTGTAGCAACAGATTAGGGATATGTCAACAGACCTCAACTTATTTGCTATTGTTATTTTATCACGGATATGTAAAATCTTATATTTTAAGGAGCGGACAAAATAATGAAAGATACGGTATTTCAAAAACGACTGGCAACCCTGAGGAAAGGCCTGACCTCAAAATCCCCCGACACCCTGTGGATAATTCAGCCCGAAAACAGGAGGTATATTTCAGGCTTCAGGGCCGCTGACACCCAGCTTAATGAATCATCGGGATCGCTTATTATTAACAGAAAGAAGGCCTTTCTGATTACTGACTCCAGGTACACAATAGAGGCAAGGACGCAGGCCCCGGATTTTGAGGTGATAACATTTACAAAGGATCTTGTTACCGAATTGTCCGGTGTGGTTGCCGGGCTTAAGACAGAGGTGCTGAGATTTGAAGGGGATCATCTTACATGGCAGCAGCATCGGCAATTTGCAAAACGGCTGAAGACCCTTACCCCCCCTGTCCGCATGGCGCCTATGGACGGTTTAATCGGCAGGATGAGAGAGAGAAAGGACAAGGCTGAAATAAGGGCGATGAAGGCATCGGCGGATATCATCTCGGCCGTCCTTGACGAGGTTGTGTACAGCCTTGAGCCGGGCCTTACCGAGATTGAAGTGGCAAGGGAGATTGAGGAGCTTGCCTATGATGCCGGGGCCGAAGGCATGGCATTTCCGCCTATTGTTGCCTCCGGCCCCAACGCAGCACTCCCCCATGCGGTTCCCTCGGGCAGGAAGATAGGGCCGAA
>JBFYXR010000034.1:0-2694 GCA_041310455.1 Desulfobacteraceae bacterium
GCCGGGTATAATCCACAAACGGAGGACCCTCTCTACACTGTGGGCGACAACGGGTACCGCATCGACAAAGTGACCACCGTTAAAAAACTAATGGATGAACTGACGGGAAAAACAGTAACTATATTTTAATCCTAGTCTATTGTTTTGCGTCAATATGATGTTTTCAACTTTTATACGAAAGACCCATAAAAAATGATCATTCATGTCCCGTCCTATAGGAACAGTCGCAAGGATGCGACTTAATCCCATACACTGATAAGCACAAATGCGACCCATTTTCTTTTTATGTAAAAACATCCGCCTAATATCTTACCTATAATCGGATAGTTATGTTTGTTATTGGATTAGCATGTTATTGGCACAAATCATGCTCCATATCCAAATAACAACATAAGGAGTTTTAATGATAAAGACAGCATTTGCATATTGGGAAAACAGGATCGCGCCTGTGTTCGACACAGCTCGCGAGATTCACGTTGTTGAGATAGAATCAGGAAAAATTATAGGGGAATCCCTGTGCAGTATCTCCGAAACAATGCCCAGCGCCAGGGCGCTCCGTCTGGCTGAATTAGGCATAGGCACTCTGGTTTGCGGCGCTATTTCAAGCACTATGCACAAACTGGTAGAGGCGTACGGGATACAGGTGATCTCCTTCGTGGCCGGCGATACGAAGGATGTAATTCATGCATGGCTTACAGGAAATATTCATGATGGACTCTTCTGCATGCCTGGATGCGGGCATGGGCGCAGACATCGGCACGGGGGCATGCATGGGCCCGGAGACGCCGCGCCTGTCATGAATAAAAATGCACGCCTTGCAGGTAGAGGCTCTAAAGGAAGCCAGGTCAGAGTCAACAAAATATAATGCCGCATTAATTAAGTTTTTGGCCGAAAGCTGATAGCTTTAGGTTGAAAGCGCGAATCCGACGCATTTTTCGGATGAACATTATTTATAACAAAGGAGGACAAGACAATGCCTGGAAGAGATGGAACAGGACCAATGGGAATGGGAGCAATGACAGGACGCGCTGCCGGATTGTGCGCGGGTTTCAGCGCCCCGGGATATGCCAATCCGATCCCCGGTCGGGGCTTCGGAATGGGGTTCGGACGCGGCTCCTTCGGAGGACGGGGAGGAGGCGGCAGGGGCCGGCGCAATATGTATTACGCCACCGGTCTGCCGGGTTGGATGAGGGACCCCGGCTACGCCGCTCCTTATGGATTTCAGAGTAACTACATGAAGCCTGATCCGCAGATGGAGAAACAGACCCTCAGGGGTCAGGCCGATGCCCTGCAATCCGAACTTGATTTTATCAGGAAACGCCTGGATGAGATCGAAAAAGACAATAAGGCAAATTAAAGAAGACAACAGACCTTACCCGGCGGCATGATACCTCCGCTGTTATTCCTGCTTAAGCCTGAATCCGGCCGTGGGCACAAGATTCAGAGCGTGACACTGGATGAGATTATATAAGCGGGATGACAACCCTTAGCATGCCGCGGGGAATTTATTCGATAAGGAGGTTATAAATATGCCAGGACATAATGGAACAGGACCAACTGGTGCCGGCCCGATGACAGGAAAGGCAAAAGGATATTGCATAATAGAACTGCCTGAAAATAAAGATATGCCCCGAATAGTGTCAGAAGTCTTGACAGAGATGAATGAGACACAGTCTTCGGATTCGACATGGACTGAGACCGCCCATTTATATTACAGGGCCAGGCAAATTCAATCGACCCTTAATGATCTTAATAACCGCATTGACATCTTGAAAAGGAACAACATTAGAAATGCCCAAAGTAAAATTCTCTCCTCAGGATAAAGATATTGAAATTGCTGACGGAACAACCATCCTGACGGCGGCCCAGGCTGCCGGAGTTTATATCAATAACCTCTGCGGCGGCAATGGAGTATGTGGGAAATGCCGTGTTCAGGTGATCAACTCAAGAATTCATGCAGACATGCATTCGATGAGCTTTCTTTCAAAACAGGAGATAACCGAGGGGTATGCGCTGGCCTGCCAGACAAGGGTTGACGGCGATATGAAGATAATTATTCCTCCCGAATCCATTCCGGAGGAGCCTAAAATCCTTCTCGAAGGCATTCAGGTGAATTACAGCAGCCCTGAAAAGATTTTTTTGCATAAAATTCCTGCCGATCCCGCCAGCCTGATTGATCCTTTTATTCAAAACATATACCTGGAGATGGGTGAGCCGTCACTGGATGACAATATCAGCGATGTGGACCGCCTTATAAGGGAGCTTAGAAAAAAGACAGGATATGGTTTTTTTGATATATCTTTAGGTTGCCTCAGGGGCCTCGCTTTAAATCTCAGGAACAACGGGTGGAAAGTTACAGCAACAATAGCCAGGCGATCCCATGCCTGGCAGATACTGCAGGTCAGGGGGGGAGACGCCTTTGAACAAAGCTATGGTGTGGCTGTTGACGTGGGAACCACAACAATTGTTGTTCAATTGATAAATATGAAATCCGGAGCTGTTGTCGGTGTGGCCGGAAGCCATAATCTGCAGAGCCGCTACGGAGAAGATGTAATATCCAGGATGATATATGCATGCGGCCGGGAACAGGGGTTGAACCCCCTCAATACTGCGGTGGTAAAAACCATCAATGACCTGATTCTCAGCCTTGCAGCAGAAAAAGGGATCAACCCTGATAATATATATGCAATAGCA
>JBFYXR010000035.1:0-7184 GCA_041310455.1 Desulfobacteraceae bacterium
CTCGATGGAGGCCTCATTCAACCCCTTCCATGTCTCTGACCTCAACGCCTCCCTCCAGTTAAACCGGGGTGATATAGGTTATCAGGGCGTCCACCTGGCAGGCAACTATGACGACGGTGACAGGCCATCCCCGATCTTGATCCGGTTAAAATCAGGAGACCTTAAGTCCTGGGAATTTGATATATCCCGATTTTTAATCTCCACTCCGGTCGGCCCTGTCTTGACTGTTGCAGATGGAAATCTAAGTATTGAAGAAAAAGCCATCAGCGCCTACGCGATGCTTCAAACGAATCTATCCGGAATAAAAGGCGACAATAATTCCAATACTTCATTAAACGGCACAGGCATTACGAAGGTTCCTCCACTCAGGTTGCAGGTCTCCGCTGTAATGGAAAAAGACGGACCCTGGCAGGTTCAGGCGGTTGTCACAGGTCCTGCCGCCGGAAAAACGCCAACATGCGGTTTTACAATTGACGGCACCGTAATTTCCTCAGGCACACCGGAAGTTCATTTAAACGCAAAGGCCCGGGGCAAGGACATCTCCGCGACCTACAGGTTAAAGATACCATCCATAAGGATCGATAATAAGACAGCCATTCTGACCATGTCTTCGGTTACTGCCGGCGGCCTGTATGAAGGCCCTTATAAAGAGCCTGAAAAAGGAAGGGCGTCTTTCTCTCTTAAGGTCTCCGATATCAGGATGGACTCAGGCTCTATCTCAGCAAAGGCGCCTGAGACGGACATCAACGGAACCATGTCCCGCGACCCAAAGGGCAATCTCAGCGTTACAGGTGATCTGTCCTTTTCAGAGGCCGGCATTTCGGTTCAGGATCAAGGGATTACTGTTGGGGGCATCTCCGGTGATATGCCGTTCCAGTGGCCTTTCAGGGCCGATGGAAGGCCGGGAAACATTAATGTGGGATCGATCAGGTTAAAGGAGCTTGAACTGGGAGAGGTAGAGACAGCAATACTGCAGAAGGACAATGGCTTTATTTTTAATGGTAAATACGCCAGCAGGCTTTTACCCGAGCTGGTTATGGAGTTATCCGGTACAGCCGGATTCACAGGTGAAGATAAAGGGGCCGCGATCAATATCAACCTCCCCGATTACAAGGTCCCTCCAGATACGGATCTCAAAATCATTGCCCCCGGTCTTAAGAATATTTTATTTGAAGGCTCGGTCACACTTAATGCAGGCATATCTTTTTCAGAGGCAGATCCCAGGGGTAAAATGAGTGTGGGGATCAAGGAAGCGCAGATAAAGGCCGCAGGAAATGAACTTGTCCTTGAGGGCATATCAGGGGAATTAAATTTCACTGATATCTTCTCTTTGAAGAGCGCTCCGAAACAATCTCTAAAAGTCAGCAAAATCTCCTTCAGGGACCTTAAAGCCGATAACCTCATGGCCGATTTTCAGGTTGAATCAAAGGAGTCCATCTTTATTGAGCAATGCCGTGTCAACTGGTGCCAGGGCCATGTCAACATCCAATCCTTCAGATTTTTCCCGGGGGTTAACGACTACAGTGTTACATTTAACTGTGACCGGCTTAACCTTGCCGATATAATGGAGCAGTTCGGAGTAGCCAGGGCAACAGGCAACGGGGCTTTAAACGGGACTATCCCAATTGCCCTGTCAAAGGGTCGATTTACCTTCGGGGAAGGATTTCTCTACTCGACTCCGGGGGATGGCGGCAATATCCATGTTACCGCCACTGAAGCCCTCACGGCAGGGTTGCCCCCTGATTCGGATGAGTACATGCAGATGGAAATTGCCAGGGAGGCCCTGAAGGATTTCGAATATGAATGGGCTAAGATGACTTTAAGCACTGAAGACGCCGACATGGTGATGAAATTACAATTTGACGGCAAGCCTGCCAATGCCCTGCCGTTTGTCTATAAAAAGGATATCGGGAAATTTATAAAATTGGAGACGGATGTCCAGGGTTCTGTATTTCAGGGGATATCTCTGGACATCAATTTCAGGGTTCCTTTAAATGAGATTTTGAAATACAATAATATATTGTTTTAGCCCATCTCCTGAAAAGGTCTGGTCACAGGGTTAATTGGTGTCCATCCATAAATAAGGCTTTTATGGATGGAGCGTTCAGCGGTCAGCGATCAGCTAACCGATTGAGTTATAAGACTTTAGCTGAAAGCTGAGTGCTGACAGCTGATAGCGTGAATCCAAAATTAGGTGTTTTTGGATGAACACTAATTAACTGCATTCTCAGGAATTAGCGCTATTTCAATAAAGGAGGTTCTTATGCGAAAATGGATTATTATTCTGTCGGTCTCTCTTGTAACCCTGGGCCCGCTCGCCTGCCAGATGAAGCACGCAGTGGAGATTGCGCCGGTCGAGGTAAAACCTATTGAGATAAAACCTATTCATATAACCATCGATGTGAATGTCCGGATTGACAGGGCGTTGGATGATTTTTTTAGTGATATAGATAAGGCGAAAGATGATATCCAACAGAACCCATAGGATCAAATATAATTTTATAAAAGGAGATTATGCCATGAAAAGGACTCCGGTTTTTATCTTAGTTTTTTGCTTATCAGCGCTTATCCTTTCCGGGACCAGCGGTTTCAGTCAGGACCTCAAGGAAAGGATGAAAGATCGACTGCCTTTAATTGTTGAGCTGAAGAAAAAAGGGATAGTCGGTGAAGATAATCTGGGATTCCTCCAATTCGTTGGGGAAACCAGGGAGCAGGAAAACGTTGTAAAGGAAGAGAACAGCGACAGGGTGAAGGTATATGAAGCCATTGCCAGGCAACAGGGCACCGCTACGGATATAGTCGGCAAGAGACGGGCGATTCAGATTGCAGAAAAGGCCGGAGCGGGAGAATGGCTGCAGGCTGAAAAAGGCGCGTGGTATCAAAAAAAGTAGAAGGAAATATTTTCTAACCACTTGGAGTATGGGCCAGTAAAGCCATACCGTCATCCAAGGCCGCCGGACAGCCGAAGATAACAGAATGCAATATCGATTATTTTGCGACCCGGCGGCAAGCGGCTCGGCTCTCCCCCACCCCTCAAAATATCCCTCAGCATGCTGAGGTTCCGCCAAATATTGAGGCCAAACGAAACACTTCATATTTTTTTGTTGTTCACTCCTTTTAACTAATCTCCTGTTATTAAAGGATGATTCCACGCTTCTGATTTTCCTTTGCATGTTGGCAAGCCGCTTGCAAAACTACTCTATATGATTTTGGTCACGGCTAAGGATGCGAAGCGCCAGGTCAACGGGAAAATCCGAAAGTAACACAGATGTTCAACAAAGCAAAAGGAGAAAATATTATGAGAACCAGGAGCAATACCTATAAAATTCCGGGTTATTTATTCATCGTATTTGTAATCGCATTTGGATTTATAACTATTGTGGCTTCAGGCGGCGGAGGTGGTGGTAATAACGATGACAGAAACCGAACAAATAGTGCGCCGGTTATTACAGATCTTTCATATTACCCTGAATCAACCATAGTTGGGGCCGGAGGAGGCGCCATTGCCGTAACGGTATATATGAATTTCTATGATGACGACGGCAATGTTTCTGCAATAACGTTAGTTGTTAGCGATTCTGAAGGTTATATAATTGATAATATCTCACAACCGGTTTCAGATGTAGCAGGGGAGATATCTGGGGAGATTGAATCCGTATATTCTATACCTACTGCTACTGCGGCAGATGACTACACCTTTCAATTTTATATAACTGATACGACTGGCCTGAGTTCAAACGTTCTTGAAGGAATCTTCAGCATCACTCTGGGCAGCGCTCCTGCAATTTCAAATGGTGTCATTGCTCCTTCATGGGCTTACGATGATAGTGGAACAATTCTTGTTGAAGGAACTTACGAATTCACGGATATCGACGGCAACGCATATCAGACAGATATTTATGTATACGATTCAGGAGATAACATTGTTGTCGAAGAACATTTCCCTATTTCAGATATTTCAGGTTTAACATCCGGCCAGGTTGCCTTCGGGTTCGATATGCCCATTTCGGTTCCAGGTGATTATGTGATTGAGATCGGTATGACGGATGAAAATGGTCTTTTTTCATATCCGTCTTTATATGGATACTTCTCTGTAATAGATTAAATCGATCCGCCAATATAATAAATTACATCAGCCCCTATCTTTTCAAAGGTAGGGGCTTTTCTATATAGATTGATTCCGGCTGTCCACATCTACTAAAATTTCCCTCAGCATGCTGAGGTTCCACTAAATATTGAGGCCAAACGAATCATTTTATAATTTTCAGTCATTCTCTCCTGTCAATCTAACCCCATGTAATTAATGGATGAAGCCATGCTTGTTGTTCTCCCGGGTTTATTGGCAGGCTACTTGCTATCATATTGTCATGGTCCCAGCAATCATATTAATTAATGTTCTTGCTAAGAAACACAAGGAACTTTCACAGGTAAATAACATTGTAACCGTTTAGACCCTTGCCGGAGAAGGTGAGGTCTTTAAAAAGGAGGTGGTCAGACGGCAGAGAAAATTTTTGCTGAATCAATTATGTCTTTTCGATCACGACGGCCACCCATTACCAGGCTTAAAAGCAGGGTGGATTTTGGCCGATTTGATAAAACCTGTTAAATAAAGAGGTAAATATTATGAAAAAATTATTAATAGTTTTCAGTCTCATGGTTGCATTTATTAGTTCCATGGCATTCAATGCCATGGCTATCCCGATTACTGGAGCTGTTTCCTTTAGCGGAACGGCCGTGACGGATAACATGTATGATTTAACACTTGCCACGAGATACACTGAATTCAACGATGTTACCATCGCGGGCCCAGGGACCGGAAGCTATAACGGGATTACGAGACTTTCCGGTATCGCCGTTACGGTGACCCCCTTCATATTTGATCCGGCGACTGTTCCAGATGGGGATCTCTGGACGTTTGACTTCGCCGAAAAAACCTATAGTTTTGAAGCAACATCGCTTGCCATCCAGATGAGGACAACCAGCTCATTATCCATATCCGGGTCAGGCATCGCGTCCATAACCGGTCTTGATGACACACCTGGAAATTGGATATTCACATCAAACCGTGCAGATGATACTGGCAGTTTTTCAATGTCGACCTCTTCTGCTTCTGCTCCTGTTCCTGAACCAGCCACCATGTTGCTTCTTGGTTCGGGTTTAGTAGGGCTTGCATCATTTGGCCGGAGGAAGTTTCTAAAAAAGTAATTTGCTTATGAACATCGCTAAGTAAAAATGCCTGGCAAACTTAAGGCTTGCCGGGTATTTTTACTTAAAATCTTTTCTGAGGATAACCCTTTATTTTGAAAGTGAAAGATCTATCAGAAAAAAGATAAAGGAGGATTGACATGGTATATATGGGATATAAAAGTAAGGTCTCGCAGAAAAGTTATGCAAAAGTTGTCATCTTATTATTAGGCCTTTTTCTTCTGATTGGGGGATGTGGTGGAGGAGGTGGTAGTGATAACGATGGTGGAAATGATAATGGTGGAGGAATTACCAGCCCCGCGATCACCAGCTTCGCGCCTGCGAGCGGTCGAGTCGGCGACACCGTAACCATCACAGGAACGAACTTCAGCGCAAACCCGGGCAATAATACCGTGAGCTTCAGCGGGACAGCCGCCGTTGTGTCAAGTTCCACATCAATACGGATCGTCACCTCCGTCCCCACAGGCGCGAAAACCGGGCCGATAACGGTCACCGTAAGCGGCAACAGTGCAATATCCTCAAGCAACTTCACTGTAGTAACAGCCTCCCCCACGATCACCAATTTTACACCAACGGGTGATCAAGCAGGAGATACCGTAACCATCACGGGAACGAACTTCAGCACAACCCCGGGTAATAATACAGTTAGGTTTAACGGGACAACGGCCGTTGTAACAAGTTCCACAGCCACCCGGATCATCACCTCTGTCCCCACAGGCTCGACCACCGGGCCGATAACGGTCACCGTAAGCGGTAAAAGTGCAACGACCTTAACCGACTTTATTGTCATTAACAACGCTTATGCCTTTTCACCGACCGTGTCGTCCGGCGGCATGATCTACACTGCCGGTTTCTACGATGACGGCACGAGGACCATGCCATGTTACTGGGCCAGCGATGTCAATGTAGGTTGGCCCGCATTTTCCGGGTACTACAATGACGGCACAAAGGACATGCCTTGCTACTGGAGTGATGCTACACGCAACCGCCTTGCGGGAGCCACCCGCAGTGATCTCGCTGTTAGCGGCACTTATGATGCCGAAGCATTTTCGATAGCCGTGTCATCCGATGGCACGGTCTACACGGCCGGATTCTACGATGACGGAACGAAGTATGTACCCTGTTACTGGACCGGCACTATTCGCACCAGTCTTCCTGGCGACGGCACTCATGACGCCTCGGCTGTCACGATAGCCGTGTCCGACGGCGGCACGGTCTATACAGCCGGATACTACTATAACGGCGCGAAGTTTATTCCCTGTTACTGGACCGGCGCCACACGCACCGATCTTCCGGGCAGCGGCGATTACAGTGCTCATGCTTTATCGATAGCCGTGTCCGACGGCGGCACGGTCTATACGGCCGGGTTCTACAATGACGGCACGAAAAGTATACCGTGTTACTGGACCGGCGACACACGCACCGATCTGGCGGGCTACGGCACTAATAACGCCGCGGCTCTTGCGATAGCAATATCAGGCGACACGGTCTACACAGCCGGGTTCTATTATGACGGCACAAAGGCCATATCCTGCTACTGGACCGATGATACCGACCGCACCGACCTGGCGGGCGACGGCGTTCATGACTCCGGGGCTGCTACCATAAACGTATACGGCGGCACCATCTATACAGGTGGGTTCTATGATGACGGGACGAAGTACATCCCCTGTTACTGGACCGGCGACACACGCACCGATCTGGCGGGCGACGGCACTAATGACGCCCAGGTCATGTCCTCGTTTTGGTGGTGAGATTAGCGCCGGGCATCAGCCTGGTCGGAGTTTGAAAAGGGTAACCTGGGAACAGAGGGCGGGATGAAACCCCGCCCTCTCCATGGGTTGGGGTACATATTCATCAATATACTGAGGGCTCCACCAAATATTGAGGCCAAATGAATTATATCATGCTTTTAGTCATTTTTCCCGTTAATCTAACCCACTGTTATAAAAGCATGAATCCAAATTAATTATTCGCCT
>JBFYXR010000039.1:0-2853 GCA_041310455.1 Desulfobacteraceae bacterium
TGGTCATAATCCAGGACATAAACGCGGCCATTGGCAACTGCAGCCCCGGCATATCCCTCGCCCAGTTCAATATCCCAGAGGACCTTCGGCTGATGAACCTCCCATTGCCGGTTCAGGGGGCCCGGCAGATCCACAGCTATGATTCCGTTTAGATTCGGCCCCCGGAAACCCGGCCATTCACCGGATATTGTCGAAGGTTGTCCATTGGATGTTATAAGCTCACCTACGAAAGATGAAGCTTCCTGTGGGTGTTTAGCGCTGTTCTCGGGAATCGGGATGCGCAGCGACACATTGGCGCCGCGCCCTTCCATCAACAGGAGGTACATGAGAGAGAGCCCTCCCGCAATTACGAGGCCGATGGGCAGCAGTTTTAAAATGGGTTTAAGGTTCATGAATCAATCGCCTTAAGATTTATTGATTAAGAAGACTAACTTCCAACATCCAGCGTTCAACTTCGAATTAAAAAATCGTAAATATTTCATTCATAATTGGACGTTGGAAGTTCAATGTTCATACGTTAAATTACAGGCCCGCCAGCCTCTCCCCCAGCATATAGCCCTCGGTTATGGCCATTCCCACGCTTATGCCGGCAAAAGGACTCTGATACACGACGATGAAGCGGCCCCCGGCATTGTTTCCCGCCGCATAGAGGCCCTTGATGGGTTTGAACTCCGAGTTAAGCACGCGTCCCTCCGCATCCGTGTCAAGACCGGTAGTTGCAATCAGACCGGGGCTTATGCCCTTACCCCCATTCTGACCCTGGCCGTTGTATGGGGTTAATGTACCGTAGAACAGCGGGTCTTTGAGGCCGGTCACCTTCATAATACGCGAGTCTTTGCCGAAGTCCTCATCGACGCCTTTTTCACACATATCATTGTATCGTGCGATCTCGGCCAGGGCCTTCTTCCTGGTATCGCCCTTGTAGCAATCCAGGTAGTCGATAAGTTCCTCAATCGTTTTGCCGCAGCAGATGCTTTCGTTCCCGCCGCCCATTGGTCCTCCTCCCATGCGGTTCTCTTGTTTGTTTTTGGATATAGGGCCGGGTTTTATATTATACAGGCGCGAAAGCTTCGCCTTCAACATCCTTGGATCGGCAGTATCCGGACCGCTGTGACTCGGAGGCATCATCTCGAGGACCTTCTGCCAATTCGAGTCATGGAGCGTAACATAAAAGCTGCCGATCGGATGGGGAACAGTGGTGCCGGCAGCCTCGTCGCAAAAGCGCTCGCCATTATGATCGAGCTGCAGATGCCATGCCCCTGTGCCGGGATCGCCCGGTGTTCCTAATTCGTTCATGGTGGAATGAGGGCCGATTTCAACATGACCGCCGGCCCAAATACCCATCTTGATGCCTGAGCCGTCACGGGGACTCTGCATCCCTTCACCCACAGTATTGATAAGATTGTAGTCTCCCCGGGCCTCTGCCTGATGACGAACTTCATCCAGGATATCTATGACCATCTCTCGGTTCCCGGAGAAATCGCCGGTGCAGAGTGCGACACCTTTCCTAGCCTTGAAACGGACGTATTTCCCGTCGGCCCGTCTGGCGACGACGCCCGTTACAGCCCCTGAACCGTCAACATCGCATATCTCCGCATGGTGCGCGAAAAACCATTTGGCGCCGTCAGCCATGGCCTTCCGGTGATGGGTCTTCAAGACTTCCTGACACACCTCCGTGCCTAACATTGCGGTTCCGTAATAGAATTTCCATCCTGATACCTCCAGTAGAACCGTGGGCTTGGGGGGGCAGCTCACCATATGGGTATTTTTGGCCAATGATTCCTTGTCGGCAAAGCTGAGAATCCAGTCCAGGACCCTGCCGCTGTTTTTCACAAAATAACTTGCACGCCTGGGGTTATGGCGGATTACACTGCGGCGGGCCCACTCTCTGAGGAAATCAGCCTCGTCTATCCTGGGGGCGCCATGGTCCAGTGCATACTGGGAGTTGACTGTCCCCACGTGACCACGGTCGATTCCGGGGAGATAGCCCTTCTCGGCCTGGTTCTCGATTACGGCCACGGCAGCACCCTTCATGGCGGCAACCCTGGCGCAAAGCAGCCCGGCGTGACCGCCGCCTACAACAACGACATCATAGGTGCCGCCGTCTGAAATGAGCGACTCGTCGATAGGATCGGGCTTATCCCGCCATGACTTTTTAGCAGACTTATTCTCACCTGCCGGCTGTGCAGCGGATGCGGGACAGGCAGCGGCTATGGCTCCCATTGCCCCTGTTGCGGCAACTCCTTTAAGAAATCCGCGACGATTGATGTGTCCAATTGACTTCTTGTCTTTCCTAGACATGTTTTACCTCCAATATATTTTAGATAGATATTTAAATACTGGGTTCTTGGACAGCAATGATAATGGAATATTTTTCAAACCATTTTAGTTTAGGATTTCTTGATCAAAATATCATCAGGTCTCAAGCAACTATGCATAATTCCTGCTTCGTTTTGACAATGCCTTAAATAATACAGATACATTCTTCATTATACTTTTAATAACAAGTTCACTGCAGAGATGCAAAGAAATAAAGAGAAAATACTATAAGAAATATCTTCGATCTTTGCGTATCTAGTGAGCCTAGCGAACGGGCGGTATCTTCGCACAAGTCTCCTATTCATTGCGTAAAGGGGTTAATATTGCCCCTCTCAGGGCAAAACCCGCGGCAATCACTACCCATAGCACCCCGCTGAGGCCGATCATCGCCATCAGAATCGCCAGCAACCCGAACGGCAGCTGGCCGGACGCCGCACGCAAGGTTGGCACAACGGCAATCAAGGCACAGAATAGTCCTGCCAGGAGGCCTGCACCCAGCAGGGATATATGTTCCAGGCACACCATCTTCACAAG
>JBFYXR010000040.1:0-6422 GCA_041310455.1 Desulfobacteraceae bacterium
ACCGGCCAGGGGCGCCCCGCCTCCTGCGAAACCGCCCTCGGACGGTATCCTTGAAGGAAGATAATTTTTCAATTTGTCTGGCGTTGCCCCGTTTTTAATAGCATCAGAGTAAACCATGGCAACCTCTGACGCGGAGTATGAACCCCTGGCCTGGGCCAGAAAGGTATTGCCGAGTTTTTCCATCTGACCGGAATTATAATTCCTTTTAAGGGCGCTATTCATCACCTCAACGATTGCTTTCGAATTGACACCTGAGCGGGCCATTGTCCTTGTAGTCTCAAGAGTCTTTTCATTCAATTTTGACGCCTCATCCCTGCTCGCATTTTTTGTCTTTTGCTGCAGCACCTCTATTATCTGATTCATACTGCTTTTATCCATGCCAGCGGCCATGCATTCCGCCATCTGCCTGGCCATAGCCTTCGACTGTTCCTCGTCTGTTTTCATGCCCTGTGTATACGTGTTTGCCAGCTCATATCTGGCCCGGACCTTCTCCATGGCTTGAAGGATGTTTCCAGCCTCTACATTCTTCGCGATGCCCTCATGCAGTTTATTGATTATGGATTCTTCGTCAATATTTTGGTTTTTAGCCTTTACCAAAAGCTCATGACCGGAGATGATCTGCTGCTCCGTAAAGCTGTCGGAAATCATACTTTTTGTCATTTTAATTACGGTATCAGGTTCAACTCCAAGCTGAATGAGCTGCCTCGCGCTTTCCTTAATTTTCGAGGACGTATCAGATGGAAGCCCTTTATCCACTTCATCCGCTAAAGAAAGAAAAGGGATAAAACAGACAAAACATAATGCCCATAATAGTCCTTTCATATAATAGCCTCCCAAATCCTTGCTTAAACATTAAAATTTTCAAATATCCTCTTCCGGCATATATATGCAGTTCTCTGATCCGAAATCATCCTTCTCCCTCTGATCACAGGCCGGTATTGAGCATGTCCCGTCAACAATAAAAAAATATTCGAACGCCTTACCTGACGGGACTGATATCTCCCATAATCCTTTTTCGTTTTTCACAGTCTCATGGAGCTCAAACTGGTCAAGCGATGAAAGAAAGAAGACCTTGGTTGCCTTGGGCTCATGAAAAAAGATATGAAGCTGATCATCCCTGATCTGGTAATAATAATTTTTAATGCACCCTGATAAAAACACAAGAGCGGCAGATGCGACAATTAATGCCCTTACCATTTTTATGCCCCCACAAGTAGAATGGAATTCTCTCCTCCGAAATCATCCTGCTCACGCGTTAATATAGTCGGATCAGCAACCTTCTCCTGTCCTCCAACAATATATGTATACCGGTGTTCCCCTTCAGGGATATCCAGTTCAATCTGCCAGTACCCGCTTGAGCCGATCCTGGAAAGGGGTAAAACCTTCCAGTCAATAAAGCTTCCGGAGATCTCCACCTTGCTGACTTCCGGCTGATATATGATGAATCTGTGGGGCGTATGGGTAACGGAATCCTTTTGTAACGGGAACATCAGCAGCGCCATAACAACAGCCATAGCCCCGGCGGAAGCGAAAATTAAAGGTTTCATATTCAAGAAGGCAAACCAGTTCTTTTTTTCCTTTAGGGCAAAGACAGGGGCATGTGCCAACATGTCGGAGGTGAGGAGTTTTTCCTGCTCCAGGAGGTCCAGAGATTCCTCATATACTTCATCGTCTTCATGGATGCTTTTTACAAACTCGATTTTTTCATCAAGCCCCAGTTCATCATCAATAAACATGCTTATATATTCTCTCATAGTCATTCCTCTGCATGCAATTTCTTTTTTATTTTCAAACGCGCCCTATGCACCTTGACCTTAACATTGGCCTCGCTTGTTTTGGTTATGGATGCAATCTCCTTATAGTTAAGATCTCCTGATAATACCAGCGACAGGGTCTCTCTTTCATCGTCATTCAGTTCTTTCATTGCCGAAAGCACGCGCACATATTCCTGCTTTATCTGAAAAGATTCGGCCTGATTGACGGAAACATCTTCGTAATCCTGGTCCAGGGCTACAAGCCTCCCTGATCTTCTTTTATAATCGAGAAAACTGTTGCGGGCAATTGTATATAACAGCGACACGTTTCTAGTGTTATCTGCATATTTCTCAAGATAGCGCGTAAAGCTTTCCTGCACTAAATCCATTGAGAGGTGATAATCTCCAGTCATGCGCATCAAATAGGATAACAGCTTATCCTGTTGTTTTTTAAAGAAAGTCCCGAATTCTTCCATTTTTATCTTATTACGTTTAAGCAGATAAAAGGTTACAATGAAAATATATTTGACATAATTTAATTTTTATAGAATTATCCTTGAGTTATAAGGGCATATATTACCACATTATGTTATAGGTTAACTATAATATAATTTATGTTATTATTATAATTTTTTAATGTTTTATGGCTTCAAAATTCGGATAACCGATATCCTTGCCCAATCATTAATATGATTGAAAAAAAGGGATAATCCCCTACAAATCAGGCATTTAAATCATTAAAGGTATAAAATAACAAACGGATTAAATCATAAATCCATCATAAATCCATATTAATAGAAAATAATATAAAGCACCCGGATGCTCAAGTGTTTTTACGAAAATATTATATTTTCGAGTTCCTGATAATTCTTGGTCATAATATCCCAATATTACAAGGTGGGAAAAGTTGTATGAGATTTAATAAACTGCTGTTTTTCTCAATCATGTTGACAGGTGTTTTTTTATGGGCCTGTTCAGATTCCCATGCAGGGCAGCTTGAAGAGGGCAAGGCAGCATTCGATAGACAGGAATATCAGAAGGCATATGCCTTATTACTGCCCCCGGCTGAAGGCGGGGATACCTATGCCCAGATCAGTATAGGATATATGCTCTCCCAGGGTCTTGGGGTGTCAAAGAATGAGAGGGAGGCAATCAGATGGTATGAAAAAGCGGCATTAAAGGGCGATTCTGACGCCCAGTATAATATCGGTTCAATGTATGAAACAGGCCGTGGCACAAAGCAGGACTTTAAAAAGGCAATGGAATGGTATTCAAAGTCGGCAGAGCAGGGAAATAAATTTGCCCAGGAAAAGCTGGCCTCCTTTTACTATAACGGCAATGGCATTGATGTTGATTATCAGAAGGCTGTTTATTGGTATACCAAATCGGCAGAACAGGGATATTCGCAGGCCCAGAATTCTTTAGGTGTCATTTATGTCAATGGCAATGGGGTCAAGAAGGACCTGGATAAAGGGTATGAATGGATATTAAAGGCGGCAAAGCAGGGGCTTGAAGTCGCACAGGAAAATGCCTATGCCATTTGCTACGATGCAGCAAAAAGCGAAAATATCGGTGCGATGCATAACCTGGCTTACATGTGCCTGAATGGCTGGGCTGGAAAGCAAAATCCTGGCACATGCATCAGCATCCTCGAGATGGCGGGAGAGAAGGGTTTCGCACCTTCTGTTTCGGCCCTTGCAAAAATATACAAAGAAGGTTTATACGGTATAACGGTAGATCAGAAAAAGGCAATGTACTGGGGGGAGAAGTCTAAAAAAATAGTTAACAAATAGACTGCCGGCGGGTGCAGCCGGATGTTATCGGGCAGGGGATCAGCTGGCAACCCTAGTCCATTAAGTCCTCCAGGTCTTTTAGACAAACAGCAATCATTCTTTTTTTAGAAAGGGCAGATATATGACTGACAAATCCGTGTTTCCTTTAATCAGGAAGATGGCTTTCAAGGATCTTAAAAGAATAATTGAGATAGACACCAAAATACTTGGAAAAGCCAGGCCGGCATACTGGGAGATGAAGCTGATTATTGCTGAAAAAAATTCACCTGTTTCTTCACTCGTGGCTGAGCTGGACGGAAAGGTGGTGGGGTATCTTATCGGAGATGCAAGCGGTTGGGAATACGGCGTTCCAGAATCAACCGGTCTGATAGATGCTATAGGAGTGGATCCGGAGTACCAGAGAAGAGGCATAGCCAGCCTTCTTTTCAAGGAGATGATAGCCAACCTGAAAAAGGTCGGCGTTACCAAGGTTACAACCTTTGTGACATGGAGTGACTGGGAAATTTTAAAATTTTTCAATACTGTCGGTTTCAAGCTGGGAAAGATGGTAAATCTGGAATTTGATATCTGATTGTCTCTTTTTATTGATTTTTCATATTCTGTCTGTATTATTCTATTTTTCAAAAATCCGGCAATTAAGTTCACTTCATTGATGATAATTTGATTCTATTTTACAAGTTTTTAATAGGCATTAAAAGTCTAAAAACGGTGGTCCACTATGATCAGCAGGTACACGCGCCAGGAAATGGGGAAGATATGGGAATCAAAAAGCAGGTTCAACAAATGGCTTCAGATTGAGATCCTTGCATGTGAGGCCATGGCAGAAGAGGGGATGATTCCCAAGGAGGCATTAAATAATATTAAGAGGAAAGCGGCATATTCGGAAAAGCGCATCCAGGAGATAGAAGAAATTACCAGGCACGATGTCATCGCGTTTCTGGAAAATGTAGCTGAGTATGTCGGCCCTGACGCCCGTTTTATCCACATGGGTCTTACGTCTTCCGATATCCTGGATACCGGGTTTGCGCTTCAACTCAGGGAATCCGTGGGTCTGATTATCGATGATGTCACGGAATTCATGGAGACCCTGAAGGAACGGGCGGAGGAGCATAAATATACCGCCATGATCGGGCGATCCCACGGGATACATGCGGAACCCATAACCTTCGGTCTTAAGCTCGCCGTCTGGTATTCCGAGATGGGAAGGAACCTCAAGCGCCTGGAAGAAGCCCTTGATGTAATCAGTTACGGAAAATTGTCAGGCGCGGTGGGGACATTCGCCAATATAAATCCGAGGATAGAGGCATACGTCTGTGAAAAACTCGGGCTGCGGCCGGCTGAGGCCTCCACTCAGATTATCCAGAGGGACCGGCATGCCCAATACTTTTCAACGCTCGCTATCCTTGCCGGCACAATGGAGAAGATAGCAGTAGAAATCCGGCATCTTCAGAGAACAGAGGTACTTGAGGCGGAGGAATCCTTTGAGAAGGGGCAGAAAGGGTCTTCGGCCATGCCCCATAAAAAGAACCCCATAGGATCTGAAAACATTGCAGGCCTGGCGCGTCTGGTCCGTTCCAACGCCCTTGCTTCGCTGGAAAACATGGCCCTCTGGCATGAAAGGGATATCAGCCATTCTTCTGTGGAGAGGGTGATAGGCCCTGACAGCACCATTCTTATCGATTATATGCTTAACAGGCTCAATAAAATTCTGAAAAACCTCGTTGTTCACCCCAGGCAGATGGAGGAAAACCTTCACAGACTGAAAGGCCTGATCTTTTCCCAGCAGGTCCTCATGAAACTTGCCGCCAAGGGGCTATCCCGCCAGACTGCATATGAAATGGTTCAGAGGAATGCCCTGAAGGTCTGGGATACAGGAAGGGATTTCAAGTCCCTTTTACAGGAGGATCGGGAGTTGATGAATTTCATCTCAAGAGAAGACCTGGAGGAGATATTTAATCTTGATTATCATTTCAAGCATGTGGAAGATATTTTTAAAAGGGTTTTCGCCTGAATAATATTATCCGGCTTGGGGACAGGGTGTAATATCTCAGTTGAAGAATGCTTTTATTAGGGATTCCGATTAAATTGTTTCTTAACCAAATTAAAAAGATACAAATAAGCTTCCTTCTGTCGCTAGTCAGAAAGGGCCTTTTGCCAATTCTTTCATTTCTTGTCTTCATTATATGCCAGTGCCCTTACGCGAACTGCACTGTGGAACAGCCAGCCGAAAAACAGGGGTTAGTGCCTTCCAATCTCCTGAAATGGGGTGGGCACGGTGCAGAATATGTCGTCCTTGTGGATAAATCACAACAGAAGGTAATGTTGTATCGAAGCGATAATCTGCTTGAGCCTGTAAAGGTATATCAATGCTCCACAGGCGAAAATGGCGGGCGCAAATCCGTAGTCAACGACAAGAAGACCCCGGAGGGCATATATTATTTCATCAACACATACACCGGCGAGTCTCTATCCCCTGTATACGGCTCCATGGCGCTTCCCCTTAATTATCCGAATATCTTTGATATGAAAGAGGGAAGGAATGGTTACGGCATCTGGTTTCACGGCCTGAACAAACCTCTCAAGCCCAACGATACAAGCGGGTGTATTGCCCTTGAAAACAGGGATATCGAAGATCTTGCGTCATATATAACCCTTTTTGATACGCCGGTGATAATAAGTTCAGGCATCGAGATGGTTAAAGAGGAGGAGCTTGAAGAAAAGACGAAGGAAATTGCCGGAATCATTGAAGGCTGGAGAGATTCGTGGCAGAGTAAAGATATTGAAAGATACATGTCATTTTACAGCCGCAGTTTCCAGTCCGGCAGCAAAAACTGGAGCCAGGTGAAGGATTACAAGACGAGGGTCACTAAAAAAT
>JBFYXR010000051.1:0-3142 GCA_041310455.1 Desulfobacteraceae bacterium
TATACAAAGTAATATTCGTCAGCCCTTGGCTGCAAATACAAAGCGAGCGTTCCGCTCATCCGTTCAGACCAATGAATATGGGGAATAATCTTGACATCTTATTTTGCGGGGCGTAGGTTGCACTAAACGGTATTATTTCAGTGGATTCATCGGTTAGCGACGGAGAAGGGGGCAAAGATGAACATGCCATCGATTTTGAGGTGGGTTGTCGCCATTTTCTTTCTTGCAGTCCTGCCCGCAGAGGCTCTGACACCCGAACAGGTTTTCGATAAGGTCAAGGATTCCGTTGTTGTCATTAAAACTCTGGATGCCCAGGGCGATATAAAGGGACAGGGAAGCGGTGTGGTGATATCCGCCGGGAAGGTTGCGACCAACTGTCACGTCGTGGAGGGAGGTGTCTCCTATCAGGTGGGGAGTGGTAAAACGTTTGTTCGTGCTACCCTCTACGCGGAAGATGCCGACAGAGATATCTGTATCCTCGATGCTGGAGGGATTGCAGGGAAGCCGGCACAGATAGGCAAGGCGGCGAACCTCAAGGTAGGGGGGGCGGTTTATGCCGTGGGGGCGCCACGAGGTCTGGAACTTTCCCTTTCCGACGGTATTGTTGCGCAGCTTCGGGGAGGGCCGCCGCCCTTTATTCAGACAACGGCTGCCATTTCCCCCGGTTCGAGCGGCGGGGGTCTGTTTGACGCAGAAGGAAGGCTTGTCGGCCTTACCACTCTTTACATCAAAGGCGGACAGAACCTGAACTTTGCGATGCCCGTGGAGTGGATAGCCGAGGTCAAGGCGGGACGAAAGCCTGCGGGAAAGGACATAAGCAAGACCGAGTGGGTTAAGCGAGCCCTTGCTCTTGAAAAATTACAAGACTGGAAGGGACTACTTGATTGGTTCAAGAAGTGGACGAAAAGTGAGCCAAATGATGTCCTTGCATGGTTCGGCCTCGGGACTGCTTACGGACTCCTCAAGCGTTACAACGACGCCATCGATGCCTACCGTCAGACGATACGAATTAACCCGAAATATGCAGACGCATGGACCGGCCTCGGGTTTACTTACGGACTCCTCAAGCGTTACAACGATGCCATTGATGCCTATCGTCAGGCAATACGGATTAACCCGAAATATGCAGACGCATGGATCAACCTCGGGGTTGCTTATAACGACCTCGGACGCTACAACGACGCCATTGATGCCTATCGTCAGGTAATTCGGATTAACCCTGAACAGGCAAGCGCATGGTTCGGCCTCGGGACTGCTTACGGACTCCTCAAGCGTTACAACGACGCCATCGATGCCTACCGTCAGACGATACGAATTAACCCTGAATATGCAGATGCATGGTTCAACCTTGGGGTTATTTACCACTATTCCGGAAACCAAACCGCTGCGCTGGATGCCGTCCAGGAGCTAAGGCGCCTTAACCCAGAAAAGGCCGATGAGTTGTTTGATATGATTGTGCCTCGATAAGCAGTGAGGAAGGAATGGCTGTTGCTGTAAGGTCTTGACATTAAAAACAAGTGCTTTGTAAAAAAGCAGACTATCATCGTTTTAATGAGTTAAATTTGCGTTATTCACATTGGCCCAGTTATACTGTTAGCCCTATCGAAACAGAATAAAAAAGAGGTGATAATTATGAAATCCTATGTTTCCATGATACTCATTTCATTCGTAGTGCTTATAGCTGGCTGTGCTGGCATAACCTATCCTGAAGTCTCCCGTCTCTCATCGGCGAGTTATGCCCCATTGCCGGGAGACACATCTATTCTATTGAGCACGAGGGATATTGATCAAAAATATGATGAGATAGCCATGATAAATATCCGTTCAGCTTCCTGGACAAATATTGATAAGTTAAACGATACACTTAGACAGCGTGCCAGAGAATTAGGTGCTAATGCTGTAGTAAGAATACAGTATGGACATGAAGGTATGTGGGGAAATCCTACCGCTACAGGAGTTGCTGTTCGGATCAAATGAATGTAAGTGGGCTAATCGGGTAGCCGGGGGTTTTTCTCGCCCGCCCCCACACAACCAGGCATACGGGTCAGCACCGGGCGGTTCACAACGATTAGCGTAGCAGTGGCTCAGTCTGAGACTCGGCTGCAAATACTTATCTACACATAGGCAAGTCAGACCAAATCACTGAATGCGGATCGAAAGCGCGCATGCGTTAGACGAACCATTTTTATTTCTTGGAGCCGCCACGCTCTTCCTGCAATGGTTTTTTCCCGAATCTGCTTACTCATGCCCCATTTCAATCGGAATGGGTTGGTAGGCACTTCTTCATATTGCATCTTCCGGATCTCCTGTAGCATCTCTGTACTTCTCATCCGGTACCTCCATGGATGATTATATTAAACCGGACAGATGATGTCCTACAAAACCGGACATATCATGTGTCACTGACAAATCAGCGGATATTTCTTGACAAATATGGAACGCAGGTGCAAATTTTAATCGCTTCCAAATTATTTTGAATATCACAAGAGAGATTAACAGGATCGAGTAACCTTATGCTGGCGATCATCATTAAAACGTTACTCCTGAAGAGAGCGATGTTTTGCTATTCCCGAATAATGGATAAAAGGAAGGAGGTGAATGGATATGCCAAGAGGAGATGGCACCGGCCCACCAAAGGACGCTAAAGGACCAAGGGATGGCCGGGGTAAAGGCAAAGGGAATAAATCTGGTCAAGGAACTGGCCCCAAGACAGGCGGTAAGAAGGGGCGTCCTTAAAGGTGCAGGGGCCGGCCGGAAATTAACGGCTGGCCTCTTACCATCGGAGGAAGGTCAACAACCGCATCAACACGGATTAATAATTCCGCTGCGCTCCATTGCCAGCCGGTTATGTACACCGTTGCCGTCGCGCGCAGCGCGGCGGCAACGGTGTAAGAGAAGAAAGGCGATCAAGATATGAACCAGCTAATTGCCATTGCTCTTGCCGCAGCTATCGTGGTCCTGATCGTAGTTCTGGTCAAGGTATCAGGAAATAAAGGCAAGACTGAAAGAACAGCATCCGAACTGGTTGTGATAACCGAAAATTGATCAGAAGAAGGGGGTAGTGATAACCCAAAATTGACCACCCTGAGCCGTTCGTCTCCTGCTAAAGTGGTTTGGGATTTACCAACCATTTAGGGAGGAG
>JBFYXR010000053.1:0-9408 GCA_041310455.1 Desulfobacteraceae bacterium
AAACACCATATGGACATGACTAACTGGTACTGTGACGGCAAGCTGGTCCGCAAATGGATGTGCGGATCAGGCGAGATGATAAGGTGGCTGGAGGAAAAGGGGGTCCAGTTTGATAATGTGATATCCTTCACAGGCGCATCGCTTGTGAGGGCTTATCATATGACGAAAGGGAGCACGGGCCAGAACATTATCAAGGCCCTGCTAAAGAACTGCACGGAGAGAGGCATTGAAATCCGCACGGACACGAGGGTTACTAAGCTTATCACAGATGATAAGGGAGTCGTTACAGGTGTCCTGGCCACTTGCGGGGATGAGGAGCTCAGGGTCTCGGCGAAGGCCGTCATTATTGCTACAGGCTCCATATCCGGCAATGAGGCGCTGAAGGCACGATTCTATCCCGGCGAGGATATGACCAATGTGCATATCATGGCAGCTGCCATGTCTCACCCCACCGGCGACGGCCTGATCATGGCAGAGGAGATCGGCGCCGCATCCACCCACATATCCACCCTGTTCATCGGCCCGCACGGCCATGGATGGAATGAGCAGACCGGGGTGCTTGTGAGGCGCCCCCCCCTGATAAAGATCAACAGGAACGGGGAGCGTTTTGTCGATGAATCCCTGAGCGTTAACAACAACTGGGGATGGATGATGAGCATGGCTGTGGACAGGCAGCCTGACAAGGTATGCTATGCCGTCATGGATGAGGCCATGCTGCGAGGCTTCCAGAAGAGCAAGAAGATATATGCCCCCTATGAAAGCATGGCAGTAAAGGAAGGGGAGGATGCGACCGCCTGGCTGGATAAAATAGACAAGGATATCAGCGACGAGGAGAAGCTGGGCAGGATCAAGATTGCCGACAGCTGGGATGATATAGCCCGGTACATCGGCTGTGACGCCGAGACGCTCAAGGCCACTATTTCGGATTATAACGGCTACTGCGAGAAGCAGTATGACGGGGAGTTTCTCAAGGAGGCCCAGTACCTTATTCCCCTTAAGACCCCGCCCTATTATGCGTTGAAGTCATACTCGGGCATTGATACATGCATCGGAGGCCTGCGGATCAATCACCGCATGCAGGTGATGAATAAAAAGATCCATCCGATCAAGGGCCTTTATGCCGCCGGCGTCGTGGCCGGAAACTGGCTGGGCCTCGGCTATGGCTGGTTCGGGTCGGAGATGAGCTTTACCGCATTTTCCGGATACAGCGCAGGGAGAAATGCCGCGGAGTATTCATTTAAAACTGCTGGGATAAATTCCGATAAAACAATTTCTTGACAAAATATTGCATACTGGGCATAAATTTCGTTCAAAAAAAGTTCTTATATAATCAGTGATGTATGTGCCTATCCAATAACACCTTAGCAACAAATTTTATAAGGAGGGTAAAAATGTCAATGGAAAGAAGATTCATCAAAACCTTAACAGCCCTGGCTGTCGCATCAATTCTGGCAACGTCTTTTGCGGGATGCGGCAAGAAAATCGATGCAGGTTCCACATGGGAGGTCGCCCAGATCACCACCCTGAAGAAACTGACTATCGTCGAGGGCGCAGTCGTCAAGGCCCCTGAAGGCAAAGATCTGACCATGACGGTTGACGGCGTTGAAACGCCGATCAAGGCCGGGTCCTATAAAGGCCAGATAGTGCTCACCCCTACTGACGAGATCCTGGTGAGCGTTACCGGCATGGCCACACAGACATATCATTACAGGACAGCCGTGTATATAAAAGACGGTAAATACGTGCCTGAGAAATCCGTTGCAGCGGCTGTGGTCGGCGGATCGGTTACCGACACCGAGGCAAAGGATATTAGCCTCACATCCGTAGGAGATAACTTCAACGGCATTATCGTGTCGGGCGATAATCCCTCCACCTATTCCATTGTCAATCCTGTAATAAACTTTACAGGAAACGGTATGAACGACTTTGCCGGCTTCGGCGCCTCAATAATGACTGAAGGAAAGGCTACGGTTACCATCGAAAACGCCAAGATCAACAACACCGGAGCTGTAAGGACAGCGGTCTGGGTCGGCGGCGACAGCGTTACGAATGTCAATAATTCCGAGATTGAAGTGCATAACGGCACACTGCCGGCAGACTACGGATGGTCCTGGACAGCCAGCAAAAGTGTAAACGGCCGTGATGTCATGATGGAAGTGCCCTGGATGCTGGGCCTCATCGGCAATAACCGCGCCACTAATTGTCTCGCAAACGGGACTGCAAACTACAACAATACCCATATCAAGGCCCAGGCATGGGGCGTCATGTCGACCGATGCATGCCGGAATACGACACTTAATGTAACCAACTGCACAGTAGAGACAGTTGAGAGCGGTTACGGCTCCTATGCGGACGGCTCTACCAACACATTCAGCGGGACCACATTTAACGTCAATGACTACGGCCTGATTATGACAAACGGTAAGGGGACCTTTACCGATAAATGCATTGTGAATTCCGGAAGGTTCGGCGTTATGTCACATCGTGGCTCCGGCACAGTGACTATTGATAAGGGTACTGTGTTTAATACCAAAAAGGTTGTCCTTCAAGTTAAAGGCGGAAAACCTACATTCATAGTTGACAATGCGGAGCTGAATTCTGAAAGCGGCATCATCCTCCAGTCGATGGTAAACGATGATCCCAATACGAATTTTGGCGGCGGCGGAGCAACTACAACCGGCGATGGGGTTACTTCCGGTGGTATGGGCCGCGGTGGTATGCCTGGCGGTGATCAGGGCGGTGCACCGGGTAGTGCAGCCGGTGGCGGTATGGGCGGTCGCGAGGGCGGCGCTCCTGGTGGTGAATCCGGTGGCGGCATGCCGGGTGGTGCAGCAGGCGGTGGTATGCCGGGTGGCGCCCCAGGTGGCATGCCCGGCGGAGCCGGCGGCGGCAGCACTGCCGTCACGGCAACCTTTAAGAACATGACGATGAATGGAGATATCGTCAATTCCAATACCGGTGAGACTGATGTAGTTGTTACTTTCGAAAAGGCGACTATTACAGGCGCGATCACCACAGCGATCGGCACACACTCGGTGGGCGCCAATGGCGAGAAGCTTGTCATGCAGGACAAGACGGATCTTTATTATTTGATCGGTGAAGAAACACTTGCCTATGGCGAGACAAGCGAAAAGTATGGGGTTATAGCATCACTTGACGCAGAGTCCAAATGGGTTGTGGATGAGACCTCATACCTGACTGACCTCAACATTGCCGAGGGGGCATCTGTAACCGCTCCTGAGGGCAAAACAGTGACCATGACGGTGAACGGGGCTGCAAAGGCTATCAAGGCCGGTAAATACAAGGGCAAGATTGTTCTTGCCGTCAACTAAAAAATAATGGCCGGAAAAATATCCGGCATATAATCAAGTGAATTAATTTTAAAATAAAGGGGCCGTCATAAATCATGACAGGCCCCTTTTAACTTCAAAGGGATGCATTCATTAAAGTTAATTATCTTCATAGTTTATACATAAATTTATATGATGGTTATTTCTTGACAAACAACCATGCTTGAGGCAAAGATTGCCTCCGGAAACCATATTTATCCCTTCAGTAAAGTAAGTCCTGTCTGCAAAAACCCGGTTAACCAATTTTTAGGAGGAGGAAAGTCATCATGAAAAAAAGATATATCAAGACATTAATCGCCCTGTGCTCTTCAATAATGCTGATGATGTTTTTTGCGGCATGCGGGGGCCAGGGAAATAATCAAACGGCAACGATTAAAGGGGCTGTGGTTGAAAAGATAGAACGTCAGCCATTTAAAATGCCGACCCTGGAAGAGATGATGGCCTCCATGGGCAGTGGTGCAGGCGGCGGATGCCCGGTGGTGCAGGCGGAGCAGTCGGCGGCGGAGCAGGTGGCGCACCAGGTGAAGCAGCAGGTGGAGCGCCAGGCGCGGCCGGCGGTCCTCCCGGGGCCGGTGGACCGGGCGGCGGTGCAAAATCAACCCCGGCTGTCTATATTGACAACGGCAAATATTCGGCAGGGCAGTCAAAAAAAGATGCGGTTGAAAAGGGGAAAATAGCAGACTCATACGGAACCGGCATCAAGATCACGGCGAAGGAAGGCAATGTCGGCGGCGTATATGTAAAGGGCATAGGGTCCGAATATATCCTGTCCGATGCTACAATTGATCTCTCAGGAAACGGGAGCGGCCTTGGAGGTCCGGGCAGCGGAGCGGCCTCCGATGATCACAGCACACTTATCATAAAAAATTCCAATATTACCACAAGCGGGACCGCAAAGAGCGCCACCTCAGCTACAGGCTACAGCACACTCAAGGTCTATAATTCCACGCTGACCGCCCACGGCGTTCCCTTTGATCAATCAAAGTCATCCCCGCCTGAGCATCTGGAGATCAAGGGCAACAGCCGCACCCATGTCACCATGAGCAATTCATACAGCTACTTCTATTACAGCACTATCATAGCGGACGGATGGGCAGCCCTTTCGACCGACGGGGCCGAGGGATTCGTTTATCTTGAGGCCAACAACTGCAAGGTGCAGACCGTCAACAGCGGCTATGGGACCTATGCGGACGGCGCGTGCCATAATTATTTCAACAACTGCGACTTTGATGTAGCGTCCATGGCTGTGATCATCGCAGGCGAGGCGGACTGCACCTTCAGGGATACAAAGGCGAAGTGCGGCACCTATTTTGCCATGATCCACTGTGTTATGGGCATGCCGGCAGAGGTCAGCACCCTGAAGGTTACAGGCGGAGAGATCACCTGCAAAAGCCCCGCGGTCATAGTAAACAGCCAGAATGCCATCATTGACTTTGACGGTGTAAAGATGGCCTCAGAAAGCGGCATACTGCTGAAATCGGCCATTAATGATGACCCCAACGCCACCAAGACAAAGGGAGAGAAGGTCTACGGGATCCGAGCAAATCTGAGGGGAATGGATGTTGCCGGGGACGTTGTACATGAAGACACCGACAGGAATATGTATCTTGCTCTTCAGGGAACGACCCTGAAGGGCGCAATAAAAAACGCGGTAATTACTCTTGACGGAGCCAGCAAATGGATCGCAACCGCGGATTCCACTGTAACAATAGATGGCAGCGTCAATGTTTCACAGATCGACGCTCCAAAGGGCGTCACCATTAACGCAATGGCAGGCGAAGAAGGAACCTTCACGCTGTCAAGCGGCGGAACCCTGATCCTTAAGAAATCATAGGAAACGGCTAGGTATATACATTATCAATTAACCGGCCAATTGGCTTTTGAAAAGCCCCGCTTTTCAAAAGCAATGGGTCACTGAAAGGAGGTCACTATGCAAAGCTTGGATGTCAGGCTTAACAGCCACCAGAAATAAACTTTTCTTAGCGGCAGCGCAATAAAGATCTTTTTTGCGGCCGCGGTGCTTCTGTTTGCCTTTGGTTCGAGCCAGGCTCAGGAGCTGAAGACAATTAAATTGAACAGCCCGGACAAAGACAAGGGGTTTTCCATAATGAAATCCCTGTCGCTGCGGCAATCCACCAAGGACACAGGCAAATGGTCTGAGAAGGAGCTGTCGCTGCAGGATCTGTCAAATCTCCTGTGGGCCGGCAACGGCGTAAACCGCGAGGACGGGAAACGCACGGCGGCGTCGGCCATGAACTCCCAGGATGTTGATATCTTTTTATTTATGAAGGACGGCATATATCTCTATGACGCGGCCAACAATGCCCTCAAGCAGGTTGTCAGCGGAGACCACCGGTCTGATATAGGGATGGGCGGCGGAGCAAGGCCCGCGGGCGCCGCCGGCGGAGCGCCTGGCGGAACTGCACCTGCAGGCGCGCAGGGCGGACAGCCAGGTGCGCAGGGGGCTGCTCCAGGCGGAGCTCAGGGGGCTCCTCCGGCAGCAGGACAGGGAGCGCCGGCCGGGGGCGCAGCCGGTGCAGGACAGTCATTCAACTATCCGGTCAAGGTGCTGCTGGTATCTGAGACCGGGAAGTTCCGTGCAGGGACAACGGAATTGAAAAATATGTGGGGAATATTCGACGCGGGTCTTGTGGCTCAGAATATGTCGCTTTTCTGCTCAGGGATGGGGCTTGTCTCGCATCCAAAGGCAGCAGTAGATTCTGACGGCAAGATAAAAAATCTGCTTAAGCTGACTGATACCCAGGTGGTTGTAATCGAGCTTGATGTCGGATATCCCAAATAATAGAGGTAATTTCACAAGTCCTCAGCTTGTCATTCCGAACGCCGTGTGGACTCTAAAAGGCATTGGTCTGAAGAGATTTCTCCCTTTGGTCGAAATGACAATTGATGCTTTTTTGAGTTTTGAAATTACCTCAATAGTTCAACTGAAAAAGGATAGATTGGATGAAGCCCTCATAATATGATGGGGGCTTCGTTGTCCCAGACTTCGGCAGTTATCTGTTGACAAAGCATCACCCCTTGCGCATAAAATCCATCCAGGATGCCGGGGCACTATTAATGCGAAATGGAGAATGTTAGTTTGAAAAACACATTAAGAGTTATAAGTTTTTTTACGGTTATGCTGCTTATGGCGCATCCCTGCCTGGGCGGCAACGGCCCTTCAAATACCTCTCAACATGAGGCCTCCGGCGCCGGTAAGGCTGAAGCAAAGAAGGCGGTTAAAAATGCAAATGCTGAGTCCGTGAATAAGACGCCCTACAGGGAAGCGGACCTGTCAGCAAAGACTGTTGTAATGACTGTCGGCTCTTCTCCGGTATACTGGCCGGAATTCCATTTCTGGCTTAATTTCATCCAGAAATACTACAGGAGCTATCACAGCATTGACAGGATAACAGACTGGGGCGCAAAGCAGAACGGTATGGGCCTGAAGGAATTTATCCTTTCAAACGCGGCAGGCTATGCATGCAAGGACAGGGCTATTGAGGCAAAGGCTAAGGAGCTGGGCATTGAACTCTCCGTGCGTGATCTGGCCGAAATAGAAAAACTCAGGCAGGACAATATCAAGATCTACGGCAGCGAGCTGGAATACATCCGCATTGTCAGCTCAATGTATGTATCCGAGGATGTATTCAATTATCTTACGAGGATAGATTACCTGGGCAACTACCTGTTTGAACGGCTCTATGGGGCCAAGGGTGAAAAGTGCACCGATAACCAAATTTCACAATACGTCAAGGAAGAAGGCCTCATGTGCTCGAAGTATATCTTCCTGCCATGCACCGACTCATCAGGAAAAGAGGTAAGCGCGGAGACACGCGCCGGGAACTACAAGCTTCTTGAGGATATCCTCGGGCGGCTTAAAAAAAGCGCTGATCCCCTGGCCCTTTTTGACGAACTTATGGGAGAGTACGCCAGGGACAGGTCGATACTTAGCTATCCTGACGGCCGCCTGTTTGTCTCCGGCGCCATGGAGCAGGAATTTGAAAGTGCATATGTGAAACTGGAGGAAAATAAATACAGCGGGATAGTAAAGACCGAAAAAGGCGATTATATCATCCTGAGAAAACCCATTTCCCCTGATATGGCGGCGGATTCATCAGGCAATACCCTCAGATACCGGACGGCCTATGATCACCTGTTTAAAAATCAGATCGAGGACCTCTCCTCTAAAATGAACATCAAGTACGAAGACGCCTATTACATGATTGATCCTGAAAAGCTGCAGAACAATTAGACTTAAATAGGAAATGAATTTTCTGGTCCGCTCGGCGAGCGGACCCTGCATTTTACCACCCGGTAGCGGCAATCAGCATGGCCGTCATCCGATGTCAGTCGTCCGTCTCCTCTAATTTCTTTCCCTTGCGCCCTGTGCCCTGCGCCTTCTGCCTTCTACAATATATTTCTTGACAAACCGTCCGGGTTTGGGCAAAACTTGGTCCTGACCGCAAGTTCCTATCTATGGTACAAAATCCATAAAGAAAGAAGCGTACTATTCGATTTTCGAGAAACGTTTAGGTCATTATCAACAATTATAAGGAGGATGAAAATGATTAGGGGAAGAAGATACATTAAAACTTTAACAGCTATTTTCGCCGCAGCAATGCTTTTGATGTTTTTGGCCGGATGCGGTAAATCGCGCGATGTGGCAACTTCATGGAATATCACCGAAACTACTAATCTGGATAAACTGACAGTTGAATTGGGAGGTGTCATCACCGGGCCTGAAGGCAAAAGCGTAACAATGACGGTTGACGGTGTCGAAACAGGAATTGTCCCCGGAACCTATGAGGGCAGCATAGTGCTCACGTTGACAGATTCAAATATAGTAAAATTTTCAGACACCCTGATACACCCCTTCCGCCAGGCATTATACCTGGATGAGACCGGCGTTGTGGCGGCAAAGTCCGTCCTGCCCGCTGCCGGCGCCTATGCATTAAGCAACAACGTCCTGACCGGCGTCAATATCACATCTAAAGGTGAGAATTTCAACGGCATCTTTGCGGCAGGCGGGGCTTATACCGTGAAGGACGCGGTAATTGACTTCACCGGAAACGGCGCCAATGACTTCGCAGGCTATGGCGCTGCGATCATGTCCACCGGCGAAGGCACTACCCTTGTCGTGGATGGCGCAAAGGTCAAGACCCAGGGGGCGGTTCGTACCGCTGCCCTTGCCGACAAGAGCAGCAACCTGATCGTCAAGAACTCCGACCTGCAGGCCATGAACGGCGTGCTGCCGGCGGATTATGTGTCAAACGTATCACCCGGCGACATGAAGGATGTGCCCTGGATGCTGGGGCTGTCCGGCAACTGCCGGGCTACAAACCTGCTTGGCAACAACACTACTGCAACTTATATTAATTCCTCCATCGCGGCTGAGGGCTGGGGTGTTCTTTCCATTGATAACGGCCAGAACACCAAGCTTACCGCTATTAACAGCAAGATCTCCATTACAGGCGTGAGCGGATATGGCACCTATGCAATCGGAAATTCCACAAACGCTTTTTATGGATGTGAATTCAAGGTTGCGGACTATGCAGCCATCAACAGGGGCGGCAATGTCATCTTCGCCGCAAGCACCCCGGAGACAGTTGCACAGCTCAACACAGAATTAAAGCTCGGTCTCACTGACAGCGAACTAAGCTCTATCGCCCAGACCAAAACTACTATTAATTCCGATCGTTTTGCCGTTATGTGGCACGGCCAGGGCAATGTTAAGGTTATGGACGATACGATCATCAACACCAAGAAGGCCGTCTTTCTGGATAAAGGCCAGACTGCCGATATCAGCGTGGACGGCTCCAAGGGCGCACAGCTGAATTCCGAGAGCGGCGTCATCATCCAGATCATTGACGATGACGACCCGGGTCCCGTAACGGTTGACGGCAAGATGGCCAACAAGGGCGTTTACAAAGAGACAACAGAACCCGCGGTCAAGGCCAAAGACTTCAACGTTGCAGCTGTCAACAGCTCCGATGTGACAGCAACCTTCTCCAACATTACATTGAAGGGCGACTTCTACAACGCCACAAGAGGCGGA
>JBFYXR010000054.1:0-3358 GCA_041310455.1 Desulfobacteraceae bacterium
TTCCGGCAGCGGCCGTGGTCCTCTCACCATGGACAGACCTGAAAAACACCGGCGAGTCCCTGAAAACTAATACTGAACTGTACACCCTGTGCTCGAAGGATGCACAGGAGGTATTCGCCAGATATTATGCAGGAGAAAACGATCCGGGATTGCCCTTTATATCACCTCTATATGGGGATCTCAAGGCTCTGCCTCCTCTGCTTATATATGCCGGATCAGATGAGCTCCTGAGAGATGACTCAACAAGGTTTGCGGCAAAGGCGAGAGATGCCAGTGTGGATGTCACTCTGAGGATAGGAAAGGGCCTCTTCCATTGCTACCCCGCCTGCTCCCCGCTGTTTCCCGAGGCGAAACAGGCAATGGATGAGATATGCGCTTTTATAAATTCATACGCAGACCCTAAACCGACCGAACCGGAACCAAAATTCCTCCCCTGAGAGGGGAGGAATTTTTCAAGATATCTTGCCCAGATTTTCATAAATCCAACGGCTTAGTGACCGGGAGTTTGGGACATGATAAAAAATAGCTCTTGCCCTCTTATGTATCGCGTTTTAATTTTGTGTATTCTTTCATGAGGATAAAATGAAAAAGATTTTCATGCTGATATGCATAACGTTCTTCAGCTGGATCGGATGGTGGCTGGGCGCCAAAATCGGATTGATGACCGGATATATTTTCAGCGTCATCGGAGGTATGCTGGGCGTATATATCGGCTGGCTTATTAAGCGGAATTATATGGAATGAGTTACCCTTGCGCCCGTCCGCCCCAAAAGGCTCCCTTTGACAAGCCCAGGACAAGTCCCATGAAGAAAAGCAAAGGCTATTAAAGATAAAATCCTCGATTGCCTTGGTTGTTGAGCCTTAATCGATTTTTTCAGGATTCAAGCTCTGAACCCGGTCTTTTCGTGAATCAGAAAATTGGTGTTTTCGAATGGACACTAATTAGCCAATCGGAATGTGTCAATGTCAGCGCCTGTCCCCATGTTTTTTCCTCAAGAATAATTTTTCTGATGATTCTAATTCCGTTTTGTGGTATAAGTAAATATGAAAAAAAGAACCCTGCAACAAACAAACCCATATCTTAAGGATGCCGCCAAACTTAAGAAATCCCTTGTTCAAACTGTGGTTTCTTCCACGACTATAGAGGGCGTTTTCGCGAGCGATGCAATATGGGCTTGCTCAGGAATTAAGGCTATAGCTAATTCCTCTCGTAATTCCGTAAAGTCAGGGAAACCACATCGCTAAAAATTCGTATCATCGGTGAATAATCCCGGTCAAGACCTGCCCGCACAGCAGCAAAATATTTTTCTTTGACATTTCCTTTAATATCACTGAAATCCAGCAACGGCAATCCAGCCTGGAGGGCCATTAGGGCTGATAATAATCTGGCCAATCTTCCATTTCCTTCTCGGAATGGATGAATCAACAAAAATTCAGCATGAACAACAGCTATGGCATTTAAGAGAATCTAATGGTCATATTTCAAGTAAACGCCCTACACAATTTTTTCTGTATATTGCGTAAGTTTTTCACTCATTTAAACGTCCCACTCCCCGCATCACAGGCAAGACCATGAATATACCATGGAACCAGTGCGTTGATATGAACGATCGCCGCCATATACCAATGCAGCCGGGGCATCCTTTTCTCCTGCAAGGTTCCGCCAGTATTCAATGCCCGAAAAAAAGTCTCCTGAAACGGTCTGGCCGGATTTTATCTCAATCGGAATCAGTCCGCTGTCCTCTTCCATTATGATATCGATTTCATGTCCGCCGGAATCCCTCCAGAAATAGATATTGGGTTCCTTGCCACGATTCAGAATATTTTTTATAATTTCGGATATGACGAAACTCTCAAAAATGCCTCCTCTTGATGCGTGCAGACGGAGATCATCAGGCGAACGGATCTTCAAGAGGAAACAAAGCAACCCGGTGTCTAAAAAATATAGTTTAGGGCTTTTTATCAGTCTTTTGTTGAAATTTTTAAAGTGAGGACGAAGCAATATGACCAGAAAGCTCGCTTCAAGAATTGAGATCCATCTCCTTACAGTAGTATGCGTCACTCCACAGTCATTTGCCAGCGAAGAGAGATTTAGTATCTGCCCGTTTCTTCCGGCGCATAGGCGAACAAAACGTCCAAAGGATTCCATATCCCCGATATTTATAATGTCCCTCACATCTCTTTCCACATAAGTGCGATAATAGTTTGCCAGCCAATCCATCGGCTCCAGCCCTTTATCATGGATTCTGGGGTAGAAACCTGTAAAAAGGACATCCATAAGATCTCTTTGAGAATTTCTTCCGGGGTCAGGCGTTGTTCGTCCGATTTTGGAAAGCGTGAAAGGCTTTCTTGTCTCCAGTTCGCTCAAGCAGAATGGCATCAGGTGCAGGACATAGCATCTCCCTGCCAGGGTCTGACTGATCTTTTGAAGCAGAAGAAAATTTTGCGAGCCGGTTAAGACATATTTGCCGGGATCGCCTGAACTGTCGATAATAGTCTGTATATAGGAAAATAGTGAAGGAGCGCGTTGCGCTTCATCCAGAATTGCCTTCCCTTTAAATTGGGACAGAAATCCTCTGGGGTCTTCGATGGCATATGCATTCTGATCCGGGTCTTCGAGAGAGACATAATCATATTTTGGAAATGCAGCCCTGACAAGGGTGGTTTTTCCGGATTGCCTCGGGCCTGTAAGTGTAACTACAGGATACCCGGCAGCAGCCTTTTTTAATACTGTCTCAAGGGCGCGTTTTATCATTTATGGCACCTTATAAATTTTGCAGATTGAATATCTGATATTCAATCTGCATAATAATACAAGATATGTCAATCAGTATTTCAGACTGTTTTGGAAACAGCGTTGCCCACAAAATGTTTTCTTTAAAAATATTAAGTTGATAACGAAAGAGCGTCCCTATTTACACACAATCACATTAAAAAGATCAACCTTTTACTTTTTTGCTTTGAATAGAACGGATGTAATCAATTCGATAAGAAACCCATAGATCATCCCCAATATTACTGTCCATGTAAACATGCTGACTTTCCTGAATTCAGGGTTATCAGTCGCCATAAGCCCGCTGAATGCCAATGGTAAGCTGAATATCAATCCCATTATCAACCCATGACGCGACCAGTGACCCATTGATAACACGCTTATGCCGATGGCAAACCCTATGAGAGCCCGGCTTGTGACGATCTGGACAATGACAGGCCACTGGAGCTCGCTGGAACCGCTTGCAGCCAGGCCGAAGCAAACAAAACCAAAGACCACGCCGGACAACGTCGCAACAATGATACGTTTTGTGCTTTGCATGATATCCTCCTTTTAATCCTTAAAGGTGAATGAACAACACTCCTC
>JBFYXR010000057.1:0-5556 GCA_041310455.1 Desulfobacteraceae bacterium
CTCCGCCCAGTATCCCCATCCTCTTGAGAAATTCTCTTCGGCCCATTTCCATGGCTATCTACTCCCTTTCATTTCTTTTGCCGCAGTTTCAATGGCGTCCAGGATTCTCGGATGCGCGCCGCAGCGGCACAGGTTCTCCTCCATGCCTTTCATTATTTCTTCCCGGGAGGCAGCGGGATTTTCAGTCAACAGGCTATGGGCCTTAAGAATCATCCCCGGGGTGCAGAATCCGCATTGGAGGGCATCATGTTCAATAAAGGCCTTCTGCAACGGGTGAAGAGCTCCGTCTTTTTCCAGGCCTTCGATAGTGATTACATCAGCCCCGGCAACATCTTTTATGCTGATCTGGCAGGAAGGGGTGGCCTCATTGTTTACAAGTACGGTGCATGATCCGCATATCCCCTCACCGCAGCCGAATTTTGTACCGGTCAGACCCAGGTCAGTGCGAAGCACCCAGAGGAGCTTTCTATCGCCGTCGACTTCCAGGCTTACAGGCTTGCTGTTAAGTTTGAAGCTTATTTTTTCAACCATGGGTAGAATCTCCTTTCCTTGTTGCGTTTTATTGATGTACTACTGCAGTGTCAAATGGAGCAATTTGCTCACATTATCCGCATATATCTTTTTTCGTTCTATGTCAGCGATATCCATTTCATCGATGGAATCGATTACCCTGGCAACCATACTTGCGTCGGCCATCGGAAAATCCGTGCCGAAAAGCTGATGATCAGCCCCGCATAAGGCCCTGGCACACATCAGGTTGGGTGTGTTCCCCTGAACTGCAGTATCGTAATAAAATAATCGAAGGGACTCGATTGTCGGCCTTTTAAGGGTGTTTAATCCGGAAGGGGCCAGCTCTATCCTTTTTGCCAGGTAGGGTATAGTTCCCCCTGAATGATGTGTGATAAATTTAAGATCTGGAAATCTCTCCATTATACCGCTTGCGGCAAGACGCATCATTGCCATTGAGGTTGCGTGCGGCCAGCCGATAGTGTTGTCAAAATCGTTCTTTGAACCCTGGTCTGCGGGATAAAAGGGGTGATTTTCGTGGCTTATAGGATGAATCCATATGGGGAGGTCATATCCGGCCATCTTTTGGTATAGAGGCATAAATTCAGGCGAGTCAAGGGGTTTGCCGTTCACAGATGTGTATACCTGGACGCCTTTAAGCCCCAGGTCGTTAATTGCCCTGTCCAGCTCTTTAATGGCTGCGTCCATGTTATTCATCGGCAGGGAAGCTGTCCCTGCGGCGAATCTGTCCGGATATTTTGCGATGAGCTCAGCGATCCCTTCATTAGCTGTTTTTGCCAGGTCCATGGACTTTGCAGGATCCGGGATATTTTCGATCGGCGGTGAAACCAGAGTCAGTATCTGTTTAATATCGCCCAGCTGATCCATCATCCGGAATCTCTGATCAAGGTCCCACAAAGGCTGGTTAATGACGGCATTCGGAAGTGATTTTTGAAGCAAATCAACGTATTTTTTAGGCGCAAAGTGTGTAAAGGCATCAATCTTGATAAGATCACCATCGCCTTTAATTTCCATAGCCTCTGCCTGGCCTGAAAATGACCTGGCCGGTCTTCCGGAACTGTTATTCCGGCCTTTTTTCAAGCTTGAGAGCGACGTACACCCGAAAGCAATACCATAGAGCAGGGACTTTAAAAAAAGCCTTCTTTCTTTTGGAACATGCATTTGAAAGGTTCCTCCTTTTTATTTGAAAGGTTTAACGGAACATGGCTTTATGAAAATGAGGGATCAACCGTATTTTATATGGGTCAACAGGAAGAAAAGCAGCTTTTAGCTGGTATAGGAATTATTTTATACTATATATTTTCTAAAATTACCATACATATATTTCTCATTGGTACAGAAAAATATTCGGCATTGAACATTCGGGTCGCCGGGGATGTTTCTTTTGTGATTCGATCGAGCTTGTCCGCCTGAATGGACGCCTTAACCGGTTGTCAAACCGGTGTTTTTAATTGATTAAAATATTTCCTTATATTAGACTTTTGTTGTAGAAACCAGGATAACTCAATGAATGGACTGTTTATAAGATGATAACAACCGCTGACCACCTTAAACAACCTGTTATATCAGCAGCGCGAAAGGATTTTGCCACGCTGTTTGAAGGGTTTTCAATTCAGCAGGCATTGGACGACATCCGGGCACATGACATAGGGGAGAAGATAGTCTATTTCTATGTCGTCAACGATGAAGGAAAACTGGCAGGTGTGGTCCCGACGAGGCGTCTTTTAACTGCGCCTCTGGATCAACGGTTGTCCGAGGTAATGATTAAGAGGGTTGTCACAATCCCTCAGGAAGCAACTGTATTGGATGCCCTTGAATTTTTTGCGATGCACAAGCTCCTGGCCTTTCCTGTTGTTGATCAGGAACGTCGTATTGTGGGTGTAGTGGATGTCAGCGTGTTTACGGATGAGGTCTTTGACATGACGGAGCGGGAGCACATGGAGGAGGTCTTCGAACTCATCGGCTTCCATGTCTCCCAGGTCCGGGATGCCTCGCCGTTCAGGGCTTTCAGGTTCCGGTTTATGTGGCTGCTGGCGACTATATTCAGCGGGACGGTCTGCGCTTTTCTGGTAAGTGTCTATGAGATCACTCTTGCTAAAAGCCTTGTGCTGGCCTTTTTCCTGACTATGGTTCTTGGGCTTGGTGAAAGCGTCAGCATACAGTCCATGACTGTGACAATTCAGGCACTGCGTTCAAAGCGCGCGACACTGCAATGGTACTTCGGGATGCTGAGACGTGAGGCAGTTACTGCATTATTGCTTGGTCTCGGGTGCTGCATTGCCGTTGGTTTAATAGTATGGCTATGGCATGGGACAGTGCTTCCTGCAATCGCAATAGGAACAAGTGTTTTAACCATACTCATCGGAGCATGTCTCCTGGGATCAAGTGTCCCATCACTACTGCATGCTTTGAAACTGGACCTTAAGATTGCAGCGGGGCCGGTGACCCTGGCAATTACAGATATGTTTACTATATTGTGTTATTTCAGCCTGGGGGCCTTACTTCTCTAATGTCACCCTTAATCTAAAGGGGAAGATTATCTCCCTCTCTTAAGATAAGAGAGGGTCTGGGTGAGTTATGATAAGAATAGGAGATTTAACGTAACCCCACCCGTCTTTCCCTTACCCTGAGGCGAGGAGAATGATAAGATAGCAGGAGAAATCTCCCCTATTAAGGTAAGAGGGGCAGGGGTGTATGACAGTGATTAATGAATTCAGATATTGGGCAATTAAACATACAACGAAAGGAGACAGACCATGACCAGGACAGAACAGAATCTTCAGGAGGCATTTGCCGGGGAATCCCAGGCGAACAGAAAATACCTGGCCTTTGCCAAACAGGCTGACAGGGAAGGATATCCCCAGGCGGCAAAACTTTTCAGGGCTGCAGCGGAGGCGGAGACGGTTCATGCACATGCCCATCTGAAGGCCCTGGGCGAAATCAAAGGAACGGCTGAAAATCTGAAGGCGGCAATATCAGGGGAGACCCATGAATTCGAATCCATGTATCCCGGTATGATTGAAGAGGCTAAAAAAGATGGCAATAAGGCGGCTGAGAAGAGCTTTGTTTATGCCAATCAGGTTGAAAAAGTGCATGCAGGGCTGTATAAGAAGGCCCTCGACAGTCTTGGCAAACCCTCTGATGTCTCGTGTTATTATGTCTGTCCGGTGTGTGGTTACACACACGAAAACGAGGCCCCTGAAACATGCCCTGTATGCGGCGCAAAACAGAAGGCATTTTTCCGGGTGGATTAGCATATCAGTAATAACAAAAAGAGCCGGCAATGTTTCAATGCCGGCTTTTTTGTTATTGAAGCTACCCGCCGTCTGCAGCGTGGGGAACTATTTCGAAAAGGATGTAGTTATTACTTAAGTCGATGAGAGAGTAAAATCAGCTTGTGCAAACTTAATTAAATATCTTGACTAACAATTAAGTATAGATTTATAAGATTGGCAAATTGTAAAGATATTCCGGAACTAACCCTAAACGAGGTTGCCATGAATATTGTATGTCTTTAAAGACCCCGCTTTCTCATCAGGAGAGGCGGGGTTTTATTTTTTTGACAATAAACTGTTTTTAATCATCTTATAAGGAGGGTATAAAAATGGCAAATCTGGACAGAAGAAAATTCATGAAGTATTTAGGGGGTGGCGCGGCGGTGCTGGGCGCCGGTGTGGGGCTTTCGCTGGGCGCATGCAGCAAAAGCGATACAGTAGAATCAGTAACCGGTGAAAAGGCGGCATCAGTTACAAAAGACGTCCCGGTAAAATTCCAGACCTTCCAGCCGGGCGAATACTTCGACTGGGAAAAATCAATTATTGAGGAAAGGCTTGCACAGGCCGCGAAAGGCCCCCAGAAGGGCGGTGGAGGACCGGGAGGGGAACAGGCAGGCGGGCCGACCGTCATAACGGAGGATGCGATCCTCAAGTACAACAAGACCTGGGACCCTTACAATCCATTGTTTAATGACAGAGAATACGCAAAGAAAGCCGGATTTCCCGGCGTTCCTGCCTGGCCGTGCTTCCAGACTCCCAGAGGCGGGGGCGTTTCAGGGATACCCAAGAATATCGCGGACAAGTTTTATTATGCCAATGACGGCAGTGACGTCAGGGTGTGGACCCATATCTTCGCGGGCGATTCCTTCACCTCAGAGGGTGAAAAGATTGATTTTGAAGAACTTACAGTAGCCGGCAGCGACCTCCGCATGTTCAAGATAGGCAGCTCCGCAAAGATGTTCAACGCAAAAGGGGAACATGTCGGATGGGGGTACGGCAACACCAGGGACGCCTATAAAAAGATCCTTGAAGGATCCAAGCCTACATTCGCGGAGAATATGTCGGAATGGGTGACGGACTTTCCCAAGGCGCACTACACCACTGACGAGGAATGGGAGTATGTATTCAGCCTGTGGGACAAGGAACAGCTCCGGGGATCACAGAAGCTCTACTGGGAGGATGTCAACGAGGGAGATGAACCCACATGGACCTGCTCCGGTCCGATAACCCATATGGATCTGATAGGGTGGAACGGCGGCAACCAGAACGGCCTGTTCATGCGCGGCAACAGGGATAACAGGGGCGTATTGTTCAGGGACCAGTATGGCCAGTATCTGAATGAGACGTCAATCCACTACGGAGGAAGAAACATCCCGGGTTCCCGCATGGTGTTTTACAACAACACCGCCTGCTATCATATCATAAGGATGCTCACAAACTACATAGGCGACGCAGGGCTGGTAACAAGAGTCAGATGGATCTTCAGACAGCTCTTCCCCGAGATGCAGTTAGAACGCCCGGGCGCCGAATTTCTGGACCTGGTGCCCTCCATGAAGGGAAAGGGGTGCACCGTACATGGTTCCGAGGGCGATACCGTCATAGCAAAGGGCTATGTAACCAAAAAATATGTCAACGATAGGGGCGAAAACACAATCGATCTTACCTGCTGGGGCGAGACCCTGGATAACCGCATTGTCCAGGTAGTAGCCGCCTCAGCGAAGCTGCCCTCGAAGAAAGGGTAACCAGGGAGACT
>JBFYXR010000061.1:0-14121 GCA_041310455.1 Desulfobacteraceae bacterium
TTCCGATCTGGGTGGGTTTGGAACCCGCCCCTGTGAATGGGAAATAAGGGCGGGTTTGGAACCCGCCCCTGTAAATGGGAAATAAGGGCGGGTTTGGAACCCGCCCCTACTCAGCAATAAAACGCAAAAAATCAAGAATAAGGTTCCGGATAAACAAATAAACAGGAGGAAGGAAATGGTCATGAATAAAAGATACACCAGGATATTAACGGCTCTCTTCGTCGGAACAATGCTTGTGCTGCCATTGGCAGGATGCGGCAAGAGTAAACAGATTGAATCAGGCTCCGCCTGGGAGGTCACTGAAACTACCAAACTGAGCAACCTGACGATCGCAGATGGCGCTGTAATAAAGGCCCCGGAGGGCTACAGTGTGACCATGACGGTTGACGGGATCGAAACCGGACAGGTGCTGGAAAAATGGGACGGAAAAGACTATAAGTTTGCACCCGGGACATACAAGGGCGATATCGTCCTTACCTTGGCCAAGGCCAATATGGTGTCCAGGGTTTCAACGGGAGGTGGAATGCCCGGTGCTGCTGGTGGTGCTCCAGATGGAGCTGCTGCCACTGGTGGTATGCCCGGCGGTGCCGAAGGCGCCAGAGGTAGTAGAGCCGGAGCGCCTGAAGGCGGTATGCCCGGCGGTGCTGGTGGTGCTCCAGGCGAAACTGCTGCCGGCGTAGGTATGCCGGGCGCTGCCGGCAGTGCCGTATCCAGGTCCGGCGGTGCCTATCCATTCCGTCAGGCCCTCTATCTGGATACAAACGGCATTGATTGGGATAAATCCGTCTTAGCTGCCGTGAAAGGCGAAAAACCGACCGGCTTTGATATTCACGATATCGAAATCAAATCAAATGGATCATTGTACAAAGACCCGACTTCATGCGGCGGAACCGCTTTTACAGGCATCTATGCAGCCGGCGGCGAATATAATATCAAAAACATTAAAATCGATTTCTTCGGCGACGGTCTCAACGATTTCATCGGTTACGGCGCGGGCATAGTAGCCGGAGGCAAGGGCACTAAACTCGTCCTGGACAACGTTACTATCAATAACAAGGGTGTGGTCCGCGCCGGGGTCATTGTTAAAGACGGCAGCAAGGTGATCGTAAAGAACTCCAACATTCAGGCCCTGGACGGCGTGCTGCCCCCTGATGATCCATGGGGCCAGTCGGGCGAGATGAGGTCAACACTGTGGATATCGGGCATGAAGGGAACTACCCGCGCCACCAGCATACTGGGCGCCGATACTGAAGCCACCTACATCAACTCATCCATCACATCTGAGGGCTGGGGTGTTTTATCCACCGATGGCACCAACAATATTCATCTCAATGCCATCAACTGTAAGGTCAATAATACCGGAGATGAAGGATACGGCAATTATAACGACCCTTCTGCCCACGTAGCGTATTATGGCTGCGAATTTAACATTGCCACCTTCGCTTCGGCGATCGGTTCAGGAGATGTCTATTATGGCGACAGCACCAGCGAGGTTGTTGCAGGGCTCAACGACAAATTTGGTCTCGGTCTTACCGACGAAGAGCTTAAAGCCATCCCCGTAAAGTCCACTATCATTAACTCGAAAAAATACGGCGTCATGTGGCATAGATCGGGCAACCCCCTGACTATTGACGGCGGCACCACATTCAATACCCCTAAGACCACTTTCATTGTCTCGGGTGTGCCCGCAGTGCTCAACATGGACGGATCCAAGGGAGCTCGGATAAACGCCGGCAACGGTGTTATCATGCAGGTAATGTCCGACGATCAACCCGCCGGGGAAATGGACCAAGGCGCCTCTTCTTTCGACGAGCCTACAACCGCTCCTGAACCGATTGCAGGCTTTGATAACACTTCTACTGCCGATGCAGCTACAGCCAACTTCTCCAACATCGCACTGAAGGGCGATTTCTACAACTCTGTCGGCTGGGCCAAACTGACCGACAAACTCAATATGGTCCTTAACTTAAATAAGTCCAGCATCACCGGTGTAATTTCGGCTTCGGAATCTCATCACCGGTCTCCAAAGATTACAAAGGCCAACCAGAGTGATTTCCATTCGATTACAGATACCGTGCAACCGGCTGTCAACAATGGGGTAATTGTCAACCTGACCAACGGCTCCACATGGACAGTCACTGGTACCTCCTACGTGACCAGCCTTATTATTGGCGATGATTCCAGTGTCATCGCTCCCGAAGGTTACAAAGTGACCATGACGGTCAACGGTGTTAAAAAGGAAATTAAGGCAGGCAAATACTCCGGTAAAGTAACGCTTACAGTGGCAAAATCCTAGACGATTAACGAACACTCGAATATATATTATATGAGGCAATCACAAAAAAGGGGATAGAGTATGAATACTAAACCAGATAAGATTTCTCGCAGGAATTTTCTTAAGGCATCCGCAATCACCGTTGCTGCCGCAACCAGTACAAATGCTTTAGCCAGTTCCACCTCCAATCAGCCTGCAGCTGAAATTTCTGCTGCGAAAGCTACAGCAGCGACTTCCCCATCAGGTCGCGTTATCGGCTACAGTGGTGAAGGCGATTGGCTGGGCACTGCTCCGGTGATACCTGATGCCAACATCGCCAAGACTATCGATGTCGACGTACTCGTGATTGGGGGAGGCCATGCCGGCCTGCTTGCTGCTCTGGGCGCCTCGGACAAGGGCGCCAAGGTTGCCGTTATCGAGAAACAGGCGGAGAAGGTTTTCGATGGCTATTGGGGCCGGGTTGGCGAAGATATCGGTCATGTAAACTCCAAATGGCTGATCAAGCGGGGATACGGGCCCTATGACACGGGCGAGATCACAGCCGAGTTTGTCAAGCGTGCCGCCGGACGTTGCAACCCGGATATCATCCGCCTGTTCGTGGAGAATTCCGGCGCAATGTTTGACAGGATGGTAGAGGTCTACGAAGAGTATAAGGATCTGCGCAAGAAAAATGACAGTGCGGTGGAAATCAAATCTGGCACTATGGGTGGCGGCATGGGTGCCGGAGCTCCTGGTGCTGCTATGGGTGGCGCTTCGGGTAGCGCTGCTGGTGCTGCTACGGGTGGAGGCATGGGTGGTGGCGCTCCTGGTGCTGCTGGTGGTGCCGCTATGAGTGAGGCCATGGGCAGTGCAGCCGGCGGTGTAACCAAAACATATGATTACTCCAATGTCATAAGTGAAGATATGCTTATTAACCAGGTTCAGAAGGGAGTTAAGCCTAAAGACTATCCTATTGTGCTGGGAGGCTACAAGACCTGGCCTTGCACTGCTCAGTTCATGGGCCCAACCTTGCGCCAACCGGCTTCACCCTTCGTCTCGGTTCTCAGATGGTTTGAAAAATACCATGTGCAGAAGACAAAAGATCAAGGCGCTGACTGGTATTATGGAACAACCGCTGTCGTCCTTGCCCGGGACACAACCGGGGCTGTTACCGGGGCAATAGTGCAGGATGCCGCCGGCAAGTATATCAAGTTCAATGCCGGCAAGGGTGTAATATTGGCCTGCGGCGACTTCGTCGGCAATCCCGAGATGTGCTGGGCGCTTCTTAATGAGTGCCAGGAGTGGGCGGAACGCGCCGGAACGACAAAAGAAAAATTCACGGCTGTCTCTCAACGAAACGGGCAGGGCCATAAGATGGCCTGCTGGGCAGGCGGCATGATTGAGCCTTCACCCAGGGGCTATATGGGCCTGGGCGGAGGCGTATCGGGGCCATGGGGGGAAGGGCCCATGCTCGTGCTCAACGGCGCAAAGCGTTTCTGCAATGAAGCTGCCGCCCCGTTGATAGGGCAGGCTATATTGCGTCAACCCAAAGGCATCCTGTGCCTTGTCACCGACAAGAAGTTTATGAAGAGCGTTGAAATAGCAGGACTTGAGCATGGCGGGCCCAACTACGGCCGTCCGGTGTATTATGAAGACATGGTAGAGGATATGGGAAAGGTCTTAGGCACCGGCGCCAAAGGCGGAAAAGTGAGGTGCTGCACGGTAGCAGAACGCCAAGAGTCAGCAGTCTATGGCGCAAATACACTTGAAGAGCTGGCAGGATACCTGGGATACAAGGGGGAGCTTGTACAGACTTTCTTGGAGTCCATCAAACACTACAATAAACTCTGTTATGCCGGCGTCGACAGCGATTATGGCAAGGACGCCAAGGCCATGATCCCCATTGATGAGGCACCGTTCTATGGCTGTTTGGGCAGGAGTATGGGCGGCATGAGGCCTTCCATGGTTACTGTGGCCGGCATAATGACTGACGATAAGCTGCGGGTACTGAACAAGGATGGTCAACCTATCAAGGGGCTCTTTGTTTGTGGAAACACCCTCGGCGGGCGCTATGGTCTGGGATACAGCACGCCTTTCGCAGGCAACAATATCGGTATGGCGTGTACCCATGGCTGGCTGGCCGGGAAGTTCGCAGCCGGCATCTAGAATGAATAGTATTTAATATAAAGAGGGGGATATATGAAAAAAAGGTTATTACTGGGGTTTCAGTTATTTATTTTTGTTGTTTCATCGTTGATGGTTGCGGCTGTTGTAAAGGCCGGTGATACGTGGATTATTGCTTCAAACACCACAACAATGGTAAATGCGACTAACCAACTGAGAAAGCTGACCATTGAGGACAACGCCAACCTTGCTGCTCCGGATGGTTACAGCCTGACCATGACGGTTGACGGGATTGAAACCGGACAGGTATTGAAAACATGGTCCGGAGTTGACTATAAATTCGCACCCGGCACATACCAGGGTGATATTGTGCTTACCGTGACCAAAAACAACATTATACCTCCGCTGAATATGGGAGGTTTAATGCCCGGCAGTGACGCTGCTGCTGGTGCTGCCGGCGGTAGCAGTATGCCGTCCGGCGGAGGTGGCGGTTTGCCTGGTGCTGCCGGCGGTTCCGGAGGAGAATCACCTGCCAGCTACTCATTCCGTCAGGCCCTCTACCTGGATAAAGACGGCATTGATTACGATAAATCCGTCCTGGCTGCTGTGAAAGGCGAAAAACCAACCGGCTTTAACATCAACAACATCGAGATCAAATCAAAGGGGACATTTTACAAAGACCCGACTTCACCCGGCGGCACTGGTTTTAACGGCATCTATGCAGCCGGAGGCGAATATAATATCAAAAACGTTAAAATCGACTTTTTCGGCGACAGTCGCAGCGACTTTGTGGCTCACGGAACAGCCGTCGTATCCTCCGGCAAGGGGACCAGACTCGTCCTGGATAATGTTACCATCAATACCCAGGGAGTAGCCCGCTCCGGCGTCATTGCTAAAGACCAGAGCAATATGATTGTCAAGAACTCCAGCATACAGGTCAAAAACGGAGTGCTGCCACCTGACTATGTAATGACCATGGACATTGCCCAGATGAGATCAACGCTCTGGATATCTGGCATGACGGGCACCACCCGAGCTACCAGCATACTGGGCGCAGGCACTCAGGCCACCTACATCAACTCCTCTATCTCCTTTGAGGGCTGGGGCGGCCTGTCTACCGATATCGGCAATGCCCCCAAACTCACCGTCATCAACTCTAAGATCAATAACACAGGTAATAGCGGGTACGGCGAATATAACAACAGTAGCGCTGTTACAAGGATTCTAGGCAGCGAAATCAACGCTGCCGATGTCGGTATGGGCAGTGATTCCGGCTCTATCTCCTTAGGCGACAGCACTCAAGAGGCTGTTGAAGCCCTTAATAAAGAGCTGGGACTTGGTCTTACTGCCGAAGAAATCAAATCCATCCCCGCGAAGTCCACTATCATCAACTCGGGCTTCCAGGGCATAATGTGGCATGGAACCGGATGCGCTCTTACTATCACCGGCGGCACCATAATCAACAGTAAGGAGACCCTGCTTAGTGACAAGGGTGCATACACCGATATCCAGGTGGACGGTTCACAGGGAGCTAAGTTGAACCCGGGGAACGGCATCATCATGCAGGTGATGGACGACGACGAACCCCCTTACGACATGAAGACCCAGAGATGGCCTGAATATTACGAGGAGCCCACAGGCCCGGTTGCCAAAGATGATTCCCATGATATATACACAGCTAAAGCCACAGACGCCCTGGCCAAATTCTCCAATATCGACCTGAAAGGCGATTTTTACAACTCCGCGCGCGGCGGTCTTAAAAAAAACGTAATGACAGGAGGAATAGGCAGCGTTTCGAAAAATCTCGGGCTTACCTTCAACAACGCCAGAATCACCGGTGTCATATCCGCTTCCGATGCCCTTCATTATTACAAGGGCAAATATTATCCTAGGATTGGAAAAAATGAAGCAAAGGCATTTGGCAATGTCATCAATACTCCCGGCACGGCTGTCAATAACGGCGTGATCGTTACCCTGACCAACGGTTCCAGGTGGACAGTGACCGGCACGTCTTGCCTGAGCAGGCTGGTTATTGAAAAGGGCGCGAGCATTACCGCTCCATCAGGACACAAACTGACTATGACGGATGACGGCAATCCTGTAGCCGATATTACTGCCGGCGCCTACACTGGCAATATCGTCCTTACAGTCAATTAGAAGGAGGGAAATATGTCCAGGAATGATAAGAAGTCGGTGGCACAGATCAATCGCCGCCGCTTTCTTAAAGGCATTGCCGCAACCGGCGCAATGGCCGTCACCGCCGCAGCCCATCCCGCGACTGCCGCACAGTCGGAAAGTGAGAATAAGCCTGCCGTAAAGTCGTGGAGAGATAAGCCCGATCCCATCGACGAGAGGATCATTAGCGATGGCGGAACCTATGATATTGTTGTTGTAGGCGGCGGTAACGCAGGCCTGGTTTGCGCCAGGGCCGCGTCCATGAAGGGCGCTTCCGTGGCCGTAATCGAGAACCAGGCCGAGAAGAGCTACGTCCGCGGTATCGGTTCCCAGCCAGGGACCATCAACTCTCAGTATGCGCTGGATCATGGCGCTCCAAGGATCGATGAGGATGATTTCCTCAGGGAGTGGGCCCGCCGCAATGTAATCCGCCACAACCCCAAGCGGGCAAGTTATTTCGTGAAGAACAGCGGCAGGGTCATGGACCGGCTTATTCAGGATGTAGACAAGGAATGGATGGGCAAAAACGCACATGTTATGGCCTGTCCCCCCAAGCCGGCAGTTATATTGGAGGTATCCGGATGGAAATTCTATTACGGAGCCGCTACTTTCCGCGGCAATCTCAGTGATCCTACCCTAAACGGAGGGCGAGAACCATGGTCGGAATTCTTGAGGATCCATCAAGAGAAGGCCATGACTGACGGCGCCAAATGGTTTTGCGAGCACCATGCCGAGATATGCGATGTTGACAGTTCAGGGGCAGTAACGGGTGTTGTTGCTAAAAGAAAGGATGGAACATACGTCCGTTTCAAGGCAAGGAAAGGCGTTGCGCTCTGTGCAGGTGATTTCTCCGGGAACCGCGAGATGGTCATCGATATCCTGGATGATGTTCGTCATCAGGCTGAAGCTCGGGGAGATCTCACGCTTGTGAAGGCAGGCGGTTATGGGGGCGCTACCCGCGACGGTATGGGCATCAAGATGGGGATCTGGGCAGGCGGCCATATTGAGATCGGCCCCCGTTCAAGCATAGGCGCCGGTGATCCGGGCGCAGGGGTTTGGTATCTTCAGCTTGATCATAACGGCGAACGCTTCCACGATGAGGCTGCCGGCACCATGCTCGCTCAGCCGATAGGCAGCGTACGCGTCACTTTATATGATTCGAATTGGAAAACAGCCCTCGATATGATGCCTCCGCGTCACATGGGCCCGGATACTGCTGAGCCGACCGAATGGGAAGTAAGACTTAAACACCTGGACAACATAAAACCCGGTCCCCCATCCAAAGACAAACAAGTGAGCCGGATGCGATATGGTTTACCTGGGGTGGAAGGCACCACCTGTTGCGGCAATACGATTGAGGAACTTCTTGGCTATATGGATTGCTATAAAGGCGAGACCAGGAAGAAGGCCCTGGCCGAGATCGCACGATATAACGAGCTGTGCGAAAAAGGTGTCGATGAGGACTTCGGCAAAGACCGGCGTATTTTGAAGGTGACTGCGCTCAAAGACCCGCCGTTCTATGGAACCATAGGCACATACAATGGCCCCGGCTTTATGGGTGGGGGAGGCCTGAGCGCCGGCATGAATGCAACCACCGGCCTTGACACGGATGCGGACGGACATGTGCTTAACTCCGATTTTAAGCCAATCAATGGCCTCTATGCAGCGGGCAACAATGCCGGCGGCCGCTTCATCACCGTGTATCAGAGTCCTATCGCCGGCGTAAGCATTGGCATGGCCATAACTGAGGGCTATATGCTTGGGGAGAGGCTGGCGGAACTGTAATTCACTTCACGCAGGTTTAATTTTTATTCCTTAATATCACAGGAGGTTAACGGCACATGACAGGTATTACTGCAGATCTAAATTTTAAAGGCATTTTGAGAAGAATAACGGTATTGTTTATTTTTTTGCTTAATTGTGAAGTTACGGTTGTAAGCACTGGAATGGGTGCGATTACAAAGGCATTTCCTGATGCAGGCCCTATATTAATTAATCTGGTTTACACCTTTCCCATTCTGATAATGGTATTTATGAATTTCTTTGTCGTACCGCCTCTGGCAAAGAGATATGACAAAAAAAGTCTTGTTATGGTTGCCCTTGTACTCTACATCATCGGCGGGGTTGGAGGTGTATTTGCAACCGGCAGCATCTTTCAGATAATAGGCATGAGGGCATTTGTAGGCCTTGGGGCCGGTATTGCAGCGCCCCTGTGCGGTGCTATTATTAATGAGCTCTATGATGGGCGTGATAAACAAAATATGCTGGGTTGGGCAAATGGCGTTGATAGTCTTATGGCTATTATATTGGTAATGATTGCCGGTTATCTTTGCGCCATTAAATGGAATTACCTGTTCTGGGTTTACAGTTATTTTTTTATTGTGCTTTTGATGGTTGCATATGCACTGCCTTCTCTCCCGCCGCCTAAGGCTGCCGAATCATCTGAAAAGAAAAAAGTAAAACTGAGTTACAATGGAAAACAAAAATTTAAATTATTCCTGGTCTGTTTATACGAGGTAACCTTTACGATTTTTTTGGTGGTGATGATGATGAAGCTTTCCATCTTTATTGAGATCGACGCAAAGATGGGTGACGCGATAATTTCTTCAAGAGCAATCTCCATTACAACCGCAGGGATTTTGGTAGGATCATTATTATTCGGTTTTGCGGATAAAGTGTTCAGGAGATACACGATGATTGTGTCTACCCTTTGTGTGGCTTCAGGAACCTACATAATGTTTGGAGGACATGCTATTACGCCAGTCTTTATAGGATGCTTTATAGTAGGATTGGGCGCCGGACTTAACCTGCCCACTGTCCAGAGCAGGGCGCTGGCAATAGGCATAAAAGCTGACGGTACATTCGCTAATGCCATGATAATAGGAATAATGAACGGCGGGCAATTCCTGGCTACCTTTGTGGAAAAAGGCGTCGCGCTGTTTGTTGAACCGACTGCAAGAAACTTACTCGGATCTGTTTCTGTCGCAATGTTAGCAATTACAGTGATTACTCTTATTTATTTAATAGCTGATCCGTTGAAAGGAGTAAACGCGAATCCGGAGACTGTTGCCAAATAAACCCAAAAAACGTTACTTGTGTTTATCGGGTTACTGGTGTTGCCAAGACAGTCAGAAGTTGAGAAGTTAAGAAGATGAGAAGTTGAGAACGTTAAGAAAATTTATCTTAACCTCTTAACTTCTTAAACTCTTACCTTCTTCATTACGTTCCCCTTTAGCCTGCGCTGTTGAAGAAGGAATTCATATGCATAAAAAATATCCAAATCTGCTTTCCCCGCTAAAGGTGGGCAATGTTGTATTGAAAAACAGGCTTATCGCATCTCCCAGCAGGCCCCCCTTTATTCAGGGGCCTGAACCCTATCCTTCTGACGCCCTTATCAGCCATTATGCCAAAAAGGCAAAAGCCGCCTCAGTGGTTACATGTACACTCTACAGTCCGATACCGTTCTTGCAAGGCCACGAAAAAAAGCCTACCCTCTCTGATTATATTCATAAAGACTTCAAGCTGGACTGCACCCATAACTGTAATCTGGATGTCTATAACGGCCAGTGCCAGCATTACATATCTCAGATGGTTGAAGCGATACATTTCTATGGAAGCAAGGCATCATTATTTATCATGCCGGACTTTCCCAGGGGATATGATGTCAGCGCCGGGATAGCATCTCTGGCAGTGATGGGTGATCGAGGCGCCGGTGAAACCGGCCATGAGATACCTGCAGAAATACTGGATGAAATTGCCGACGATTATGCCCTTCAGGCGCTTGTTGCCAGGAGAGACATGGGGTTTGATATGGCCTTTCTGCATATGGCCTATCGACACATGTTGCCGGCAAGATTTCTCTCTCCGCTTACCAATAAGAGGTCCGATGAATTCGGCGGAGGCCTGGAGAACAGGGCCCGTTTTGCATTAATGATTTGTGACCGTATAAAAAAAGTATGCGGAGAGGATTTCCTGATAGAGGTGTGCATAAGCGGTGTCGATCCAGGCACCGGCGGCTGGACCCTGGAGGACACAGTGAAGTTTGCCAGGCTGGCCGAGGGGCGCATCGATCTGCTCCAGCTGCGCTCTCCGGATATCGATCCCCAGCACCCTACGGGCTTTAATCCGGAGCGCACCCCATTTCTTTACATGGCGGAGGCCGTTAAAGACAGCGGCGCCAGGGTAGCAGCAGTTGCCATAGCAGGGTTTCAGGACCTGGACAACTGCGAGGAGGTAATTGCCTCAGGGAAGGCGGATCTGATCGCCATGGCCAGGGCCTTTGTCTGTGACCCGGATTTCGGACGCAAGGCCTATGAGGGCAAGGGAGAGGACGTGGTACCATGCATCAGATGCAATAAATGTCTGGTAAGCAGCAATGCCGACCCATATGTAAACGTATGTTCCGTTAATCCGACCTGGGGACTTTGGCACAGGATCGACGGGATGATTGATCCTCCTGAAAAGAGGATGCGTTTAGCTGTTGTCGGGGGCGGCCCCGCAGGGATGGAGGCGGCCCTTGTGGCTGCAGAAAGAGGCCATGATGTAACACTCTATGAAAAAAGCGGTGTTTTAGGAGGGCAGCTCAACCATACCGACAATGTTGCCTTTAAATGGCCGCTTAGAAATTTTAAAAATTATCTTATCCGCCAGATTGAAAAATCAAATATAAAGGTTTTCCTGAATACCGAGACAACCGCTGAAATGCTGAACAGCAAGAACTATGATGCGGTCCTCGCCGCTGTTGGCTCAGAGCCGGCTGTTCCCCCGATCCCGGGGGTGGATATCAAAAACGTTGTGTTTGCCATTGATGTCTATGGAAATGAAGATTCCCTGAAGGATGATGTCGTGATTATCGGCGGAGGAGAGGTCGGGGTGGAAACCGGAATGCATCTGGCAGACAGGGGCCACAGAGTCATTCTGCTGGAGATGCAGGGCAAACTGGCGCCTGACACGGCGCCGCTCCATTACTATAATATGCTTATGGAGGAGTGCAATAAACAGAAGAATTTAAGTTGTATACTGAAGGCCAAATGCACAGAAATAGGCAAGGAAAAAGTTAGTTACACTGATGCAGTTGGCGCCAAGCATGAGATAAAGGCCGGCAGCGTTGTTATCGCCGCGGGCATGAAGCCAAGGACTGACCAGGCGATGCGGCTTTCCGGCGCAGGAAATATTTTTTATCTGATAGGGGACTGCAACATGGTAGGCAATGTGCAGAAGGCAATGCGAAGCGCCTTCAGCATAGCATCCATGATATGACAAAAATATTCGATCAGCAGGCATTTAGTTTTAATACAAACAGAAGGAGGTGATCTTATATATAAATTTTACGAATCCTAGATTTAATAATCCGCAAACATTCTTCAATTTTTTTACAGGAGGTTAGTTATGAAAGCAACAGTCCGATATCTAACAATCTTCTTTTCAGTCGCGGTCATAGCTCTGATAATGTTCTGGGGGTGTTCACAGAAATCGGCTGAGCCCCAGTCATCAGGGTCGGCAGAGAGACAGACAATCTCTACAGCGGAGCGTGCCCTGGCAATGCTGGAGGTCCAGAACACATTCAGTAAGCACCAGGGTTATATGGTGATCGATCAATGCGAGGAGCTTGATAACGTTTGGGTAAAGAGAGACGGCCCCTATGGCAAGACCGCCACCATGACGCAGCCCAGGCGTATAATGACAGGAATGGACACATTCTATAAGGATTACTGCGAGGAGACCAAGGCAGGGAAGCTGAAGACCCTTCAGGAGATAAACAAGCTCTACCCGGAAATCGAGGTAAAGCCGGAGAATATCGGCGTCGGCAGCTGGAGCGGCGGCAACCAGCCGACAAACCCCATTATAGAGGTAGCCGGCGATGGAAAGACAGCGAAGGGCATGTGGAACTCCAACGGCCCGGGTCTTAACACAAGCGTCAGGGACGGCAAGCTGGTTGTGTCGGGAATGTGGTTCTGGAGATCCTATTATGTGGACTTCGTGAAAGAGGAAGGGAAGTGGAAGATCTGGCATATACAGATGATCTATGACCTCACCATGCCGTTAGGCGGTGGTAATGATTATCTCCTGGATTTTTCAAAATATGAGGCGCATGCTCCGGCAGTAACTGCTTTCGAACCCGGCTCCGGCTATTCAAGCAACCCCAACCCATACCAGGACTGGTCTCCGCTGAGGCTTCCACAGACGAGTCAAAGACCTCCCATGCCTGAGCCCTATTACACATTCAGCGAGACATTCAGCTATTAGTGATGTCCCAGTAACAAAATTATAGATTGGGTGAAGAGTATTGAATTTGATAGATCATCGGCGCCGATCATTCGTTGATTAACAGGCTGTTGCATAAACTCCACTGAAAATAGCCGCCTGTGAACAAATGCCGCTAAATATCTGGGAAAGCTTCAATCTACAACAAGTTCAGACAAGGGAGAAGGAGGGGAATATGTCAAATAACAAAAATCAGTCCTGGAAACGTATCAATCGGCGCAGTTTTCTTAAAAGCATGGCCGCAACAGGTGCAATGGCCTCCATGGGAGCAACCCATCCTGCATCCGCGGCAGAGACAGCAAGCGGGAATAAGGCTGCCGCAAAATCATGGAGAGACAAACCGGATCCAATCAATGAGGCGCTCATCTCGGACGGCGGGATCTATGACGTCGTTGTCGTAGGCGGCGGCAATGCAGGCCTGGTCTGCGCCAGCGCCGCTTCCGCGAAGGGCGCTTCCGTTGCCGTTATCGAGAGCCAGACAGAGAAAGGCTACATCCCCGGCGCCGGTAAAGACGTGGGGACCGTGAATTCCCAGTACGCATTAAGCCAGGGCGCGCCCCGGATTGATGAGGATGATTTTCTCAGGGAGTGGGCCCGACGCAATTTGATCCGCCACAATCCCAGGCGCGCAAGTTATTTTGTGAAGAACAGTGGCAGGGTCTTTGACTGGGTTATCAGTTTTGCGGAAAAGGGATGGATGGATGAGAACTGCCATGTCTTGAGCTGTCCCCCAAGACCGTCGGTTCTAATGGAGGTGTCCGGTTGGAAATTTTTTTACGGGACAGCTGTTTTCCTTAATAATAAAAAAGAGCCCTATGGGGTGGAAAGATGGCAGGAACTCCTGAATATCCATCAGGAGAAGGCCATGGCCGGCGGCGCTAAATGGTTCTTCCAGCACCATGCCGAGATATGCGATCTTGACGGTTCAGGCGCCGTAACAGGTGTTATAACGAAAACAGCGGACGGAAAATACGTCCGTTTCAGAGCCAGGAAAGGAGTCGCGCTCTGCGCAGGGGATTTCTCCAAAAACCGCGAAATGGTCATCGATATCCTGGATACTATTCGTCATGAGGCCGAAGCTAGAGGAGATCTGAACCTGGTGAAGGCGGGCGTGCCGGCCGGCATTCTAGTCGGAGGGATGATGTCCCTCACCCGCGACGGCTCAGGCATCAAGCTGGGTGTCTGGGCCGGAGGACATATAGAGATCGGCCCCCATTCCACCATGGCGGGAGGGGATCCGGGCACAGGGCCGTGGTTTCTGCAGCTGGACAGCAAGGGCGAAAGGTTCTGCGACGAGGTAGCCG
>JBFYXR010000067.1:0-5990 GCA_041310455.1 Desulfobacteraceae bacterium
CAGGGAAATATACCGGAAAACCCATGCCCCTCAGGAGTTCTGCGGGACCCACACTGGTGCACCAGGCAACCTTCTTTGAACCTGTTCTGGATGCCTCGTCCAGTTCATAAAAATGGTCCGCCATTATCTTTTTTAATAACTTGCCGGATGCGAACTGCTTTCTATCGGCCTTCTTTTCTTCACTCATTTAAAATTACCTCCAATATTTAATATAAAAATTTTCCCCGGTCAGAAGCCTGCATAAAGATACCATGTTTTTCATATTTACGGCAGCTTAACCGGGAATTAATACCGATAAGAGATCATTATCGACAGGGAGGCAAATGTAATTTAATAAAGGGGGAGTGTCAAGGCGAATCTCTGGGATAATGCAAACATTTTACGGATATAGGATATTTTTAGGTGATTTATCCCTTGAAAAAGATGGTTACCTCTGGTAGTTTTCTCATATATTAATTTTAAAAACAATCGGCAGATACTGCAAAATGAAGATGGATGTGAAAAGGAGAAGTCCCTCCTTTAAAGGGAAAAGAATCGCATCACTGGATATTGGGAGCCATACGACCCGGATGCTGATAGCCGAATGCACGGATTCTCCGCGGTTTTTCAGGGCGCTTGAGAGAAGAAGGGTCTTTACCCATCTGGGTGAAGGCTTTAAAGGGAATGAAAAAGGCAATCTTACGGAAGGCGCTGTTGAAAGGACCTCCCGGGCAATTAAAAGCTTTGTTGCAAGCGCCGGGAAATTCGGAGTGGATGAATTCCGTGCCGTTTCCACAGGGGTGTCAAGGAGGGCCGTCAACAAAAGATATTTTCTTGATTTGATCAAGACAAGAGCAGGGATAGATGTTGAGATCATTTCAGGAAGGCGCGAGGCAATGCTGACGAGGAGGGGCGTAATCTACGGATCAGGCTGGTCCGGTTCGGATTCCCGGGTTATATTCGATCTTGGCGGCGCCACAACCGAATTCATATGGGGAGACGAGAGTGATTTAAGGATTAAATCCCTTCCTGTCGGTGCGCTGGTTCTTACACATGATTACGTTACTTCTGACCCTCCTGGGGGTGATACAGTCCGGGCCATTTCAGATAGAGTAGCTGCCATACTGGATCATAGCCTTTCAAGGGAAAAAAAGAAACTGGCAGATATTCTGCTTACAGGATCAGGCGGAACAGCTACTACGCTTGCTGCCGTACTCAACCGTTTTGGTGTGAGGGAGATAACCCCGGAAAGAATCAACGGGCTGGTTATCGGACGGGACCGGATCGAACAGCTTGTTAATCGCATAAAGTCAATGCCTGCATCAGGAAGAGAAAAGATCAAGGGCATGGAAAAGGGCAGGGCGGAAGTCATCCTTGCAGGGGCCCTTGCGGTGGAAGGAATCATGCATTTTTTTAATACAATGGAAATGACGGTAAGTTATTCCGATATCCTTGAGGGGATCTTAATATCCTATATTCTGGGGGAAGAAAATGAATAATAAAGAATTAAAATACGCATATACCTTTGATGATCTGATCCTGGTGCCGGCCGAGTCTTCCGTGCTTCCTGATCAGGTAGATGTCAAAACAAGACTGTCCAGGAACATCAATCTGAACATACCGCTTGTCAGCGCTGCCATGGACACGGTTACGGAATCCGCAACCGCCATTACCATGGCCCGACAGGGAGGGATAGGCTTTATTCACAAGAATATGAGCATAGAGCGGCAGGCACTTGAGGTGGAGATGGTCAAGAAATCGGAGAGCGGGATGATAGTAAATCCGATTACAATCGAGCCGGACAAGAGGATCGGAGAGGTCCTGAATATCATGAACAAGTACAAGATATCCGGGCTGCCGGTGGTTAAGGACGGCAATCTTGTTGGAATCATCACAAACCGTGATCTTCGTTTTGCTACGAATATGGAACAGAAGATCAAAGAGGTGATGACAAAGGATAATCTGGCAACTGCGAAGGTAGGCATTACACTCGAAGAATCCAAAAAAATTCTCCATGAGAGGAGGATAGAAAAGCTGCTGGTAGTAGACGATAACGGCAAGTTGAAGGGCCTTATTACTATCAAGGACATTGAGAAAATCAAAAAATATCCGAATTCCTGTAAAGACAGTTTCGGGCGCCTAAGGGTAGGTGCCGCCATCAGCGTCGGTCTGTCCATGGATGAAAGGGTTGAAAGACTCATGGATGCAGCTGTGGATGTACTTTGTATAGATACTGCCCACGGCCATTCGGCGAATGTTATCAATACCGTCAGCAGATATAAGAAAATGTACCCGAAGGTCGATATTATTGCCGGAAATGTGGCTACAGCTGAAGGGACAAAGGCCCTCATTGGAGAAGGGGCAGATGCCGTCAAGGTGGGAGTGGGGCCCGGCTCCATATGCACTACAAGGATTGTTGCAGGCATAGGCGTCCCGCAGATGACTGCAATAATGAATTGCGCTGAAGAGGCCGCGAAACACGACATCCCCATTATCGCGGACGGCGGGATAAAATATTCCGGTGATATCACAAAGGCTATAGCCGGGGGCGCCGATACCATTATGATAGGAAGTCTTTTCGCAGGTACAGAGGAAAGCCCGGGAGAGACCATCCTTTATCAGGGCCGCACCTATAAGGTTTACAGGGGCATGGGCTCAATCGAGGCTATGAAAGAAGGGAGCAAGGACAGATATTTCCAGGCAAATATCCAGGAGGAAAAAGATCTGGTGCCGGAAGGAGTTGTGGGCAGGGTCCCATATCGAGGCTCACTGACTGCCGTGACCTATCAGCTCATAGGAGGCCTGAGATCAGGTATGGGCTACCTTGGCTGCGCCAATATCAGAGAGCTTCAAACTAAACCCAAATTCATGCAGGTTACAGGCGCCGGTCTCAAGGAGGCCCATGTCCATGACGTAGACATCATCACAGAGGCGCCTAATTACAGGGTGGAATAAATGACAGACAACATTTATAAACACAAAATACTTATTCTGGACTTCGGTTCACAATATACACAGCTTATCGCCAGGAGGGTTCGAGAGAACCAGGTCTACTGCGAGATACATCCCTTCAATTTTTCCATAGAAAAGATCAGAAAATTCGCTCCGGAGGGCATTATCCTTTCAGGCGGTCCATCAAGTATCTATGATAAGGATGCGCCTTTCGCGGATAAACAGATATTGACCCTGGAAATACCGATACTGGGAATCTGCTACGGGATGCAGTATCTCAGTCATATACTGGGCGGCATTGTGGCAAAGGCAGTTGACCGTGAATACGGAAACGCATTGATCACAATCCTTGATAACGGCGATCTGTTACATGGCTTTGATAAATCCGGAGAAGAGACCGTATGGATGAGCCATGGAGACCGCATTGACAAGATCCCAGACGGGTTCAAGATTCTCGCAAACAGCAAAAACAGCCCTGTGGCAGCCATGGCCGATTCAAAGAGGGGGATGTTCGGCGTGCAGTTCCATCCCGAGGTGGCGCACACGCCAAACGGCCAGCAGATCCTGAAGAATTTTCTTTTCAGGATATGCGGCTGCGAGCCATCCTGGACAATGGCCTCCTTTGCAAAACAGACAATCAGCGACCTTAGGGAAAGGCTTGGAAATGAGAGGGTCGTGTGTGGCCTATCAGGGGGCGTTGATTCATCCGTGGTTGCCGTCCTGCTGAACGAAGCAATTGGGGAAAGATTATCCTGCATATTTGTTGATAATGGCCTCTTGAGAAAAGGCGAAAGCCAGCAGGTCATGGAGACATTCAGGGATCATTACAAGATGGACGTCCATCTGGTTGACGCGTCCGAGCTTTTCCTCAAGAAGCTTGAGGGTGTGACGGATCCGGAGAAAAAGAGAAAGATCATCGGGCATGAATTTATATCCGTGTTTGAAAAAAAGGCGAAGGAACTGGGCAGCGCAAGGTATCTGGCACAGGGCACACTTTACCCGGATGTGATAGAAAGCGTTTCTTTTAAAGGCCCCTCTGCCACGATAAAAAGCCATCATAATGTCGGGGGCCTTCCCGAGAAGATGAATCTTAAACTGGTGGAACCCCTGAGGGAACTGTTCAAGGATGAGGTCCGTCAGGTGGGCATGGAACTTGGTCTTCCAAGGGAGATGGTCATGAGACAGCCTTTCCCAGGCCCTGGACTTGCCGTGAGAATACTGGGAGAAATAACCCTTGAGAGGCTGGAGATCCTCAGGGCTGCAGATTACATGCTCCTCGAAGAGATAAGGAAGGCCGATCTGTACGAGAAGGTATGGCAGTCCTTTGCCGTGCTTCTTCCTGTAAAGACTGTTGGGGTTATGGGCGATGAGAGGACCTATGAAAATGTGATTGCCGTCAGGGTGGTTGACAGCCTGGATGCCATGACAGCGGACTGGTCCAGGATACCCTATGAAGTGATGGCAGCCATATCCAACAGGATTATAAACAACGTGAGGGGAGTGAACCGCGTTGTATATGACATCTCCTCCAAGCCTCCGAGCACCATTGAGTGGGAGTAACAGTAACGACTTATTTTTTGTCTCTCAATTATAGATGGTGATTCGGGGATGAGACGGGACCGCTCTTCAAGCGCCGAAGTTTTAACGAAGGCGGTTCCCCGGGCGGACCGGCTTCAACCCTCCTCACCTCCTTGACTTTGAAAAACCTAAAAAACGTTTTAAATTTTTCTAAGGAATATGCAATTCCAAAACCTCCCCATATGTCATGCCACACTGAAATTGGACACTGAATTAACAAAAGAGTAATGATCTGAAATGGCTGTTTATAAAAAAATGAAGCAAGTGTACATCAAGATCCTTTTAATTATCGCCGTTTTATTAAACGGAGCAACGGTAAACGCGGATAATGCTTTTCAAAAGATACAGCGCACGGAAGAATTGATGGATACTTTTTTTACCATTACAGTTTATTCCGACAGACCTGAAACAGCGGAAACAGCGATGGCAGAGGTGTTCAATGAAATAAAAAAAATAGAGTCCGAATTGAGTGTTTATAGCGCGGATTCGGAACTCGCAAGGCTTAACAGAAAAAAAACGCTCAAATCCCCCTCGGAGGATTTGAAAACAAATATTGCCAGATCTTTATATTTCTCGAACTTGAGTGACGGGGCCTTCGACATAACGGTTCAGCCCATACTGGATTTATATAACAGATCATTCATAGAAAAAAGTTCCGCTCCTTCCGGTGAGACGATAATCAAGGAATTAAAAAAGGTTGATTACAAAAGGGTCATAATAAAAGATAAGGAAATTAAAATCGGCGACAATCAGAGTATAACACTCGGAGGAATCGCGAAAGGTTACGCAGTCGAGGAGGCGGTTAAGATACTCAAGCGTCACAATATCACCATGGCGCTCATCGACGCAAGCGGCAATATGCGCGCAATAGGAAGAAAACCTGAAGGCGTGTGGAATATCGCCATGGAGGACCCGCGGGATATGAGTAATTATATTACAATAATTCCCCTGGACAATAACGCCGTGTCGACATCCGGTGATTATGAAAGATATTTTGACAATAAGATGGAATATCATCATATCATCAATCCTAAAACAGGTTACTCGGCAACAGAATTAATATCAGTAACAATTGTAACGGATAATGCCTTTGATGCCGATGCCCTCTCAACTGCCGTGTTTGTGCTCGGAAAAGAAAAGGGGATGAAGCTGATCGAATCCCTGCCGGGTGTTGAAGGGCTTATCATTACAAGAGAAAGGGAGATATTAAGGAGTTCGGGATTTAAAGAAGTAAAAGAGAATAATTGAGCTGCTATCGGCTAAGACCGATAGCTTCAGGGTCCAAGGTTTAAGTAAAACTCGTCCTATTAGAAAATGCCGGTACTATCCTTCCATGATTTATAATCGCTATCCAATATTGCTTACTATGTTTCCAATCACTGGTTTTAAAAAATACATGATTGACCCTATTTATAGTGAAAAAAGTTTTTTATAAAATGTATCAAAAATTTCCGGCTGATACCTTAAACTAACAAAGGGAG
>JBFYXR010000068.1:0-3032 GCA_041310455.1 Desulfobacteraceae bacterium
CTCCCTGCTCCTGTCATAATTACAACCTGAACATCATCGTCAGCCTCCAGTTCATCAAGGGCTTGATATAGCTCATTCTTCATCTGCAGGTTTATTGCGTTAAGTTTCTCCGGTCTGTTAAGAGTAATAATCGCTATATGATTTTTCTTTTCTACTAAGATAGTCTTATATTGCATAGGGGTATACCTCCTCTTTGTCTGTCCTAGGCTCCTGCTGATGACCATCCTCTGGACTTCCGACGTTCCTTTCGAGCTCTTCAGCCTGTGGTTCAACAACCTCATCCACAAATTTACGGGTCATATCCCTGATCATGTTCTGCTCTGCCGTTAATCGAAAATCCATGCCTTTTCTCCTCCAGGAAAGGTACGCTTGTCTGGAAATGACTCAGGATTATAAATATTTATCTTTACCCGGCTACAATTCACTGCCAAAGATGGCCACACTGACAACAGTGCTGCCGCAGATACCCCCCAGGTTATGTGTAAGGCCGAGCCTTGGATTGGTTTTCAGTTGTCTCTCTTGGGGCTCCGCCTTCCCTTGCAATTGTTTATAAATTTCATAGATCATCCTTATCCCGGAAGCCCCGATGGGATGTCCGAAACACTTTAACCCCCCATCGCTTTGACAGGGTATCTTGCCGTCAAGGTCGTAAAACCCGCTTTCAATATCCGCCCTGGCGTTTCCAATAGGCGATATATGAAGTGTTTCATAAGTAATAAGTTCATTGATGGAGAAACAGTCATGCAACTCCATCAGGTTTATCTCCTCCCGCGGTTTTTCTATGCCAGCCTCCTTAAAAGCTGCGTCTCCCGCATGACGGGTCGATTCGAGATGAATGCCGTTCCAACTCTGATGCTCGAGTCCTGTGCCCGGCGTAATTGAAACCTGAAGCGCCTTGATGTAAATTGGATCAGGCCTAAAATTCTTCGCATCTTCAGCCCGGACGACAATGGCAGCAGCAGCCCCATCACTGACACCACAACAGTCGAATAATCCCAGCGGCTCTGCAATTATCGGGGCGGCGACCATGTCATCAATGCTGATCTCCTTGCGAAGATGCGCCCTGGGGTTCAGGACGCCGTTCTTATGACTCTTGTAGGATATTCTGGAAAGAACCCTCTTGCCCTCTTCACGACTTAAACCATATTTGGAAAAATAGGCGGTTGCGACCATTCCAAACATGCCCGGAGCTGTCAGGTTTGGCAGATAAAACAAGTTTTCTGTTCCCATTGTTGTGCTGAAATCCGGTAGCCCACCGTAACCCGTATCTTTCAGTTTCTCCGCGCCAAGGGCAAGCGCTACATCACAGGCGCCCGATGCAACGGCATAACAGGCGCCGCGAATAGCCTCCGTTCCGGAGGTACAGTAATTTTCCACCCTTGTTACCGGTATATTGGGAAGGTTAAGCGCCTGTGCAAGTGCGATTCCGCCTTTACCCACGTTGACCTCTTCGAAACAGCTCCCAAACCACGCCGCGTCGATATCCTTCGTCTCCACCCCTGCGTCCGCTATAGCTTCCTTAAAGGCGTCAACCATCAGATCCTGCTCACTTTTATCCCACAACTCGCCAAATCTGGTACATCCCATCCCGATGATCGCAACTTTATTCTTGATTCCGGCTGCCATTTGATGCCTCCTCCTCATATAATCATTAGTTAATCCTGATGCTTGTTATCCCACCGGCATAGCTTTCCAGAAGTAAGCGTATGTCCCCCGTCGCTTATTAGCATTCTGGCGACGGAAGGTCATCTTGACCGGCAACCCAACTTTAAGAGAGTCAAGTTCAGCGTCTGTAATGTTAAGGTAGAGCCTTCCACCTTCCTCAAAATCAATCAGACCATACATGGCAGGGGGATCATAACTGAAGGCCAGATTGTCACCGGTATACGAGTTTATGCGTCCGATCTTGTCATAGAAATAGTAGTCTTCCATCTGATCAATTGCGCCACATTCCGGATTAATGCAGACCCGCCGCTTAGGATACTGCGGAGTGCCGCACACCTTGCATCGCGAACCGCGGAGAGCCGAAAGAGTCTGACCTTCCCGATAGATGAGAGACATGCGTTCCATCGCGGACTCCTCGCCCCGTATCCCCACTTCAACGGGAAGCAAATCACGATACACCAGGTATTTATTATAATTGTTCAGCTCCTTCTTTAATTTCAGATGTCCCTTAACTCCTATTCCTGTTCTGGCTTTCCCGATATGTTCCGTCACCTCAAAATATAGGGCATCGCTTCCGCTGCCGTAACTAAGGACAAGTATCTTGTCTTTCGGCTTTGCATCCTCAAGGGCAGCCGCCAGCATCATCAGCGGCATCGCCGCCCCCGTATCGCCTACGTTTGCCACCATGTTGTCCTGAATTTGCTCGGTCGCGGCCCCTAATATCTTTGCCAATCCTGCAACAGGGCATGCAATAATAATCCTCGCAAAATCCTTCACCTGCAAATGATATTTCCTCGCAAGTCCAATCGCCGCTTCAGGAATGATTTTATTGTAGCCTTCATCCCTGATCCATCTTTCCTCCCAGGCATGAGGAAATCTCTCCCCCTGGATCTGCCGGTAATCGGGGAAATCTCTGGCGATGGAATAACTGCCCTTAAATTCGGCGATGACATCCTCCTTGCCAATCATGAGGGCTGCCGCACCGTCGCCAAAGGTATGTTCCATACCGCTCCCCGGCTTTCCAACGCGAGAGTCAGCGGCACAAACCACAAAGTTATCTACGTCACCGGACTTCACGGTCTCGCAGGCTGAAATAAGCGCGGTCGTCCCGGATCTTGACGATGTGCTGAAATCTGCCGTCCTTGTATCCGGGCTGAAGGCAAGGGCCGAAGCACAGATTGCCGCATTTTGTCTGATTACATAAGGAAGGGTTGTCGAGCAAAGATAAAACCCTCCAATTCTTTCACGGGAAGTGCCGTTAAGACAGTCGGCCGTTGCTGCTACAGCCATGGTAATGCTATCCTCATCATAATTCGCTATGGCTTTTTCTCCCCTTGCAACACCTGCAGTGGCCGGGTTAAACCATC
>JBFYXR010000071.1:0-4730 GCA_041310455.1 Desulfobacteraceae bacterium
CGCGGCACAGGTAAGACCTGGTTGACCCAGAGGCTTTTTCCACAGGCGCTCCGTGTTGATCTGCTGGAGCCGGAAACCCTGCGTTCACTGTCTGCACGCCCCGAGCGCTTGCGGGAGTTGATCCAGGGCAGACCCGAGGTCCGGCAGGTTGTCATCGACGAGGTGCAAAAGCTGCCGTCCCTGCTCGAAGTCGTCCACCTGCTGATCGAGGCGAGACAAGGTGTGCAATTTATCTTCACCGGATCAAGCGCGCGCAAGCTCCGGCGTGGCGGTGTGAATCTACTGGGCGGACGCGCAGTGCAGAAAAACCTGCATCCATTTATGGCGGCCGAATTCGGCCCTGGATTTAACATAGATGAGGCATTGCGCCTGGGTATGCTTCCGATCGTGCGGGGGGGCAAGTCGCCGGAGGAGACCCTGCGCGCATATAGCGGTCTCTATTTAAGGGAAGAGGTTCAGATGGAAGGGTTGGTGCGCAATATCGGAAACTTTTCCCGCTTCCTTGAGGCCATCAGCTTTTCGCAGGGCGCCGTCCTGAACCTGGCCAACGTCGCCCGGGACTGCCATGTAAACCGCAAGACAGCGGAGGGGTACCTGGAGATTTTGGAGGATCTATTGCTGGCCTTTCGGGTTCCGGTTTTCACCAAACGCGCGCAGCGCGAACTGGCAGCCCATCCCAAGTTTTTCTTTTTTGATACAGGCGTCTTCCGGGCCAACCGGCCGTCCGGGCCGCTCGATGCCCCTTCGGAGATCGATGGCGCTGCCCTGGAAGGTCTGGTTGCCCAGCATCTTCGATCGTGGTGTGATTATTCCGGCGGCAATTACCGGTTGCATTACTGGCAGACACGGTCAAAAGTGGAGGTGGATTTCGTAGTGTATGGAGAGGGCGGCCTGTACGCCCTGGAAGTGAAGAACTCAATCCAGGTGCGGCAGGAGGACATGCGCGGACTTAAAAATTTCGGTGAAGATTTTCCGGAAAGCCGGCGCTTTCTGCTGTATCGCGGGAAAGAGCGATTTTTACGTGACAATATCCTGTGCCTGCCATGCGAGGAGTTTCTGCTTCAACTGAAACCGGGAGACTTCCCATGATTATTCACCAAAAAAAGGAAGGGGGGGTCACCTTCATTCTTCACTAAATCGATGGGGAGGCTGTTAGCTTGTTAACTTGGTATTCAAACATAAGAAGGTACTCGTATGAAAAAAGTCCTCCTGGTTGTCATAATAATTATCATTGGATATGCCTATTTCCATAACAGATACAGCACATCAATAAACTCCGAACAGGTCTCGGTATCAGAGCAGTACACAGGTAATTCTGATGATGTAATTGCCGGTGCCTACTCAAACCACGAAAGCGGTGTGCAGGTTTCCGGCCAGGGCAGAGTCATAAGGCTGCTTTCAGATGACAATGACGGCAGCAGGCATCAAAGGTTCATACTTCAACTGGATTCAAGCCAGACATTACTGGTTGCTCACAACATCGATATTTCATCAAGGATTGCATCAATCGGGAAAGGTGACTTGATCCAATTCAACGGCGAGTATGAATGGAATGATGAGGGTGGAGTTATACATTGGACACATCATGATCCCGATGGGTCCCATGCTGCCGGCTGGCTTAAGCATCAGGGCCAGATATATCAATGAGCAGGTTGAGGCCGGGGTTGGGCCGAGCGAAGTATTTGACATGGTTAAGAGCAACAATGAATTTGCCTTCTGACATGTATGTTATCCCCGGTTCAATGCAATTGATTGCCGGAAGAGCAGGACAGGGTCTGGAATTGCTTCCAGAGTGACTAACTGGCTGCAATGCGATATATGTTAAAGTTGACTTTACAAAATATCGGACTACAAAGCAGGAGGGTCAATTATGGAAAATGACTTGATGCAGAATAAAGGTGAAATGGTCATCTATACCGCTTCTGACGGCACCGTACAGACAGAAGTTCGCCTTGAGGCTGATACGCTTTGGCTTTCACAGAAAATGATGGCGGAACTCTTTGATAAAGACAGCGATACCATTGGCTTACACTTAAAAAATATTTACGCCGAACAAGAACTCGAAGAAAACGCAACTACCGAGATTTTCTCGGTAGTTCAAAAAGAGGGAAAGAGAGATGTAACACGGCGGGTCAAATTCTACAATCTCGACGCGATCCTCTCGGTTGGCTATCGTTAAAATATGAGGGTCAGGCACTGACATTGATAGATCCCTGAGGGTGTAAATTTGTACTGTGGAAAAAGAAATCTATAGAGGGATGTCGATAATCAATGTTATTAAAAATCAGAAAGGAGAAATCATGGGAACTTCCGAAGAAAAGCTGACAGCAAACGTTAGCCGTCGTGGTTTTTTGAAGGGCGCGGTCGTTTCAACAACAGGGGCTCTTGCGGCCGCGGCTGCTCCTTATTCAGGTTTTGGTGCTGGGGAAGCGGCAGATACCTGCGAAGATCCATATGCATTTCTGGAACCGCTTCCCGAGGTCCCGGAAAAAGATATTGTCAGTACAATCACCAAAGATATTATCGTCGTAGGAGCAGGAAACTGCGGGCACGTAGCCGCTCTTACCGCGGTGACAGAAGGCGCCTCTGTCCTTTGTGTGGAGAAATACGATAAGGAGTTCTTTTATTCCGAAAGAGGGGACATTATGGGAGGCGGGTATCCCCAGGAGGTGGGCACAGTTAACTCCAGGTGGATGATGAAGCGCGGCGCTCCCTATATACCATACGAAGATTTTGCAAATCAGTGGCAGAGGCAGCAGGCGAGTCGCTGTAATCCGGATATCATCCGTGATTTTTACCGGCATTCCGGCGAAACTATAGACTGGCTGATTTCCGATGTTCCCGATGAGTTAATGTCACAGGCTGTCGGCTTCATGTGCCCGCCTACCCCGGAATTTAAGGCCGCCTTCCCCGACAACTCAATAGGCGGCTGGTATTCCTGGATAGGCTCCATCCAGTTTTTTACTAAATTCGAGAAAAATCCGGATGGGACATGGCCTGTGAGGAAAAGATTCTGGCTGAAGATCTGCCAGCAGCACATCGAGAAGGCAAAAGGTCTTGGCGCCCAATTTGAATTCGGTCAGACAGTGGATCGGCTGATCCGGAATGATAAAGGTGACGTCATCGGCTGCATGGCCTTTGATTCCAGCGGCAAATATCATAAGTACCTTGGCAGCAAGGGAGTGATCCTTGCCTGCGGCGGCTTTGAAGGCAACCAGGATATGGTTCTGGCATTTGCCAATCAGCAGAATCTCTATTATTTTGGATACAAAAAACCGACATCCGCCATGCCCCAGCCCGGCACAGGCGAGCCCATCGAGGCGGCTATCCGGATAGGCGCCTTATTGCATCTTGGCCCTACTGGCACCGGTTCGGGCAGGATAGCCGAGTTGCCGTTCCGTGCTCCCTACCCGCAGTTCAACGGCAACGGAGAGCGTTTCGCTAACGAATTTACACTGTCGGGTTATGCTGCGCAATATCAGCCTGATGGTTTGTATTGTCAGATAGGTGATAACAAGTGGCGTGAGTACATGAAGCTGATGCCCTATGGTCATGGCTCCATAGACGTGGTTAACCCGGCGTTTGAGTATTTCGCGGAGCAGGTTGAAAAGATTGTTCCGGGGGATCCAAAAGGCGGCTATGTTCCCTGGACCGGGGGAGCCGAACTGAACTCCGAGGTACAGAAGAAGATGCGCTCCAATACCTGGTGCGCCAACACTCTTAGTGAGCTTCTTGATTTAATCGGTTATTCCGGCCAGCCCAAGGCAAATATTCTTGCCGGCATAGAGCGCTATAACCGGCTCTGCGCTAAAGGCCATGATGACGACTATGGAAAACCTCCCCAGCTGATGTGGGCTGTTGATACCCCGCCCTTCTACGGCTGTTCCGGCCGGTCATCCAAGAGTACAGGTTCGGTGACATGGTCCGGAGGTCTTGCCGTCGATAAAAACTATAATGTTCGCGACAGGGACTGCAAGCCCATCAAAGGGCTCTTCGCTGCCGGCAACGCTGCGGGTGGGAAAATGGTACTCGAATACGGCCCGGTTATTTCCGGCATTGCCAATGGGACGGCGATCACGACAGGACGCCTTGCCGCGCTAAGTGCGCTTGGCCGTAAACCGGCTTCTAAACAGGAAAAGGGTGAATGAGTACATTAATCGGGGGCAGACCTTCATTATTGCGGAGAGCCCATGCAGGAAAAGATGGATTAATAATGATGTTTTCTGCCTTTACGCGGGTTCCCTGAATCACAATAAAAATTTATATTCGAATACTTAAAGGCCTATGCTCATGAACAGGCAAATTGTAATAAAAAGCGCAGCAATTGTATCGGTAGCATTAATTCTTTTTCTAATTGGGCTATCTGTTTATTTTGGGCTGACAGGTAATGCCGATGCATTCTTTTTGGTCAGTTCGTCAAATGCATTTTTTGTAATCATGTTATACTTTTTAATCAGGTTTCATCGGTCAAATCAGATAAAATCATCCCTGTCAGGAATGGAGGACCGAGGTGAAGCAGGGGACATCCATAAAGAACAGTAGTGAACAGGGGATGGCTGACAGATGATAGATATCAGCCCAGCCGCTTGCCGCTGTCGCGGCCAGTTTGATCGTGCGTGAGACTGCAATCGTATTTCAGCTGCGGAGCAGCGAAATGTTAATAGATTTTCGAAGGTGATAGATTTTTTAGCTCCGGAGGAGCGGCATGTTAAATATTATATCTGATTTGC
>JBFYXR010000077.1:0-2632 GCA_041310455.1 Desulfobacteraceae bacterium
CATGGACAGTTTTTTGAAAAATTCGCCTGATCTTGTCCTGATAGACCGAAACATGCCTGGTCTGGATGGCGTTGCATGCATCAGGGAATTCATGAAGGCCGACCCGGGAGCCAAGGTTGTAATTATTTCTGGCTTTGAAAACACCGGCGTTGACGGATTGGATGAAGATGTCAAAAAGATGATAAAGGGGTATCTGGTAAAGCCCTGCGGAGCGGCTGAACTGAGCCGGATGATCTCTCAGGTCCTGGGAAGTTAAATTTGCGTAATTTATATTCGGAGTCGAATGCCTGTGGAACAAAAGAATATTGTCGTTATTGAATCCGATCAGACCGTATCAAGGGCGCTGATTGCCCTTCTGAGGGATCTCGGATATGTAAACTCCTACCCCCTGGAAACAGATGCAAGCGTATTCCAGATAAACACCATTAAGCCCGCATTGACCATACTGGGCCCGTCCCTTAAAAAGGAGGAGTGCCTTTATAATATCCAGAACCTTAAAATAATAGATCCCCTTATGCCGATACTTACCTCTTCCTCAGATTGCCTTACCGAAGGGCTCGGGTTGTCCGCCTTTGAGGGAATTCATTTTTTAGATGCTGAAGCCGGCAAAGAGATTCTCTCTGGCGCCATAGAGATGTCAATAAAATGGAGGGATGGCCATAGAGGAAAAAAGGAGTTCCCGGTAATAATCGGACGAAGCCCCGAGATCATGGCGGTGAGGCAAAAGATCCGCAAGGTAGCAGATAAGGATATTACCGTTCTGGTCACAGGCGAGACAGGCACGGGGAAGGAACTCGTTGCCAGGTCAATCCATTTTCAGTCTCAAAGGGCCGGAAAACCGCTGGTGAAGGTGGACTGCACATCCCTGCCTGATGAACTGCTCGAGAGCGAGGTCTTTGGTTTTCAAAAGGGTGCATTTACCGATGCCTACCGGGACAAACCCGGCCGCCTTGAGATGGCCCACGGGGGGACATTGTTTATTGATGAAATCGGTGATATCTCCCTTTCGCTCCAGATAAAATTCATGCAGGTCTTTGAGGAAAAGGAGTTTTCAAGGCTCGGCGGCACAACGGATAAAATGATAGATGTCAGGGTCGTAGTCGCTACCAACGCCAAGCTGTGGGACAAGGTCCAGAAAGGCTCTTTCAGAAAAGACCTTTATTACCGGCTTAACGTGATGCAGATAGATGTGCCACCCTTGAGGAAAAGAAGGGAGGACATCCCGCTTCTTATCCATTATTTTCAGAACAAGTACTGCTTTGAATACAAAAAAGAGCAGTTAGCCATCCCTTCTGTAGTCCATGATATCATGATCGCATATTCCTGGCCGGGCAATATAAGGGAGCTTGAAAATCTAATACGCAGGGCCATAGCGGTTTCAGACTGGGATTTTGTCATGGAAGAATTGAAGCGGAAAGAGGCTGAGCCTGAGCCGGTAGAGGAGGCCCCTGCAAATGAAGATCCCTTCGCACCCGGGCTCAGCCAGGAGCAGCTATTGCGTTTATTCAAAGACAACAATTTTTCATTAAAAAAAATCAGCAAGGCCTATCTGGCCAAAACAGAACGGGATATTATCCTGAACACATTGAGGGATACACACTGGAACCGGAAAAAGGCGGCCCAGCTCCTTGATGTGAGCTATAAGACCCTGATCAACAGGATTGATGAGCTTAAACTGAAACCCTACGAATAATTAAGATGTTTAAATCCGAGTATAATCAGGCATTCCATATCCGATTCTATTCTCAGTTTCTTGATATTCTTAAAATCCGAATCTCGAAATCCGAAACAAGAAACAAATTTAAAATTCAAAAATCTAATGCTTAAAACAATAATCCTATACGGTTATAGATGCTAGTTATGTTTTTGAATTTTTGCTATTCGATATTGTTTCGAATTTCGGATTTCTAATTTTATTTTTGTAATCTTAAAAAACATTAGCCTTCAATTAAAGGCCGGGCGCCTTTAATCAGATCAAACCGTTTATGACGCATTCTTTAATTTGTTCCCTGATTTTGAGACCTCAGGCTTCTTCCCTGCCGATAAAACGATAGACCCGCGCACCCAGAATAGCGCCGATGATCGGGGCAATCCAGAACAGCCACAGCTGCGCAACCGCCCAGCCTCCGACAAAAACCGCTACGCCTGTGCTCCTTGCCGGGTTCACCGAGGTATTTGTAACAGGGATGCTTATAAGGTGTATCAACGTAAGGCACAGGCCTATCGCAACCGGCGCAAGCCCCTGGGGTGCGCGCTTGTCTGTTGCCCCGAGTATTACGATCAGGAACATCATAGTCATGACAATCTCCGTTACCAGGGCGGCAGGGAAGGAGTAGCCGCCGGGAGAATGTTCCCCATAACCGTTTGAGGCGAAACCCGCAGCAAGATCGAAGCCCTCTTTGCCGCTCGCGATAATAAAAAGAATCGCCCCGGCGACAATCCCGCCAAGGACCTGGGCGATTATATATGGAAGGAGCTTGCCCGCCGGAAACCTGCCTCCCGCCCATAATCCGATAGAGACGGCAGGATTAAGGTGGCATCCTGAGATATGCCCGATGGCAAAGGCCATTGTCAGTACAGTAAGGCCGAATGCCAGGGCCACGCCGACAAAACCAATGCCTAACTCCGGGAA
>JBFYXR010000079.1:0-3037 GCA_041310455.1 Desulfobacteraceae bacterium
CCCGACACAGAAAGTCGAAGGGTCCGCTACTGCTGAGATAGGGAATTACAACCTCAAGCGGATTACAGGCATGTTTAATGTTCCCGTCAACGAAATGCTTGCGATTAGGCTGGCGGCAACATACATTGACCGCGACGGCTATCTCAGCAACGGTCAGTTCGACAATGTTGCCAGGGGCGCTCGCCTGAAAATTCTATACACGCCCAGCGAATCGGCCGAGTTGCTGTTTGGGGCGGAGTATACCCGTACCGGAGGCAAAGGAATGGGAGGAGTTTCCCCATCCACCTACCCGCTCTCAGATCCCTGGCACTCAGAGAACCCCAAAGGTCAGTACACGGAAAACAGTGATTACAAATTATGGGCAAATCTAAATTTCAACCTCGGGTTCGGCGACCTGACCTTGCTTCCTGCCTACCAGCATGCCGGGCCTGAAAAGCACGTGATCAATAATGGAGCTCAGTCGGATAACGGCGCCCAACCGAAAAAACTCGTGCAGCGGTCCTTTGAGGCCAGGCTGACGTCGCAGCCCAGTTCTCCCATTGCCTGGATTGCGGGCGCATATTTTTACGATTACGACCTGTCGAGAAGGCAGATAAAAAATATCGTCATTAATGGCGTAGTCGTTGAGAACCCCACAGATATTTGGAGAAATAGCTATCAGGCCTCCAGTTCAAAGGCGGTCTATGCACAGGTGACCATGCCGGTGGGTGACGCGTTTCGACTGATTGGTGGCGCGCGTGAGGGCAAAGATAAGACCTCTGTTGAGGTCTTGTACGATGCAGGGGGAGAAGCGGGTAATTATCCGTATACCGAGGATGAATGGAGTCGTTTTGACTGGAAGGCAGGCTTCGAATATGACCTTGCCGAGGCGTCGCTTCTCTATGGCAGCATCTCGACGGGTTACCGACCAGGCGGCTTCGATCCCCAGGTGGGTGACAACTTCGTGTCCGAGGAACTTATTGCCTACGAGATCGGCTTTAAAAACGAGCTGCTCGACCATCGGCTTCGCCTCAATGCAGCTGCGTTCTACTATGATTACACCAATTATCAGGCCTTGACTTTTAAATTTGATCCACCTCTCTACATTAATCTTGATATCGTGAATGCCAGGGATGCCCACATGTACGGCGCAGAGCTTGGCCTTACCTGGCTCGCCACACCCGATGACCGGCTGACGGCGAACCTGGGTTATCTCCAGTCCAAGATCGCATCTTCTCGGATGGTGACCAATCCGGACGGCCATCTCCCCTGGGATCTGCTGGACATCAAAGGCAACACTTTCCCGAAGTCTCCTGAATGGACAGCCTCCATCAGCTATAGACATACATTCTGGATCGGGGCCGACGGCGCTTCGATTTCCGCGGAACCGTCGCTCCGTTATTCCTCAAGCTATCATATTGCTCCGGCGGTTAGTAAGACGTCCAATGAGGATAGCTATATCAAATATGACGCAGTTCTGAGCTACCTCTCAGCGTCGGACAAATTGGAGCTGTCGCTCTATGGCCACAACCTTGCAAACGAGGCCATCAAGAGCGAGTTCCTCCCTCCGCATTGTCTGATGCTTCAGGCGCCGCGTACATTCGGTGCAACGGTTAGCATAAAGTTTTAATAGTTTAATAAAATGGGCGTCCCTTGCCGGTGTAAATCCGGCATGGGGCGGATGAAGCAGGGGACATAGTAAACGATTTATTCGTGAGAATTATATCTTCTTATAATTATCACTCACCTAAATTTATTATCCGGTATCGACATATATCGAATCCCGCCATTTCGCGATAATGTTCTTGATTGTTTAGGAGGATTACGATGATGTATCATTTTGCAGCAAATAAACAATGTGATCTTGTAGTTCTCGGTGGTGGAGGCGGCGGTATGGTGGCTGCTGCAAGGGCAGCTTCGATCTCCGGGAAAAAGGTCATCGTTTTGGAAAAAACCAGCCACACCGGCGGTGGAGCCGTCTTTGCATCCATGATAAGAACATTCGGAAGCAAATGGCAGAAGAAACGCAACCTTCCTGATGTAATGAATCAGTTTATCATTAATGCCATGGACAGCACCTATTGGAAGCTGGAACCCCGCCTGGTATCAAACACCTTCCGAGCGACCGGAGAATTTTTTGATTGGTTCTGTGATATAGCGGGCGACGTGGAAGATGAGTTTGAGGTCGGCTACTATATCTTCGACGGCCCCGATGGCCCCAAGGTTCCTTTGTTAAAAGGGACCATATCCCACTGGGGTGCAGGCCAATTAATAATGAAAACCATGCTTGAACAATGTAAGAAGCTGGGCGTCGAGGTGCTGACCAAGCACAGGGTAGTGGATATAGAGGTGAAAAAAGGCCGGATTGCCGCCATCATCGCCGAAACAGAGAAAGGCTATCTGCGTGTTGCATGCAGCGCCTGCGTTCTGGCCACTGGAAGCTGGATCAACAATAAGGAGGTGATGAAGAAAGTCTCACCGGCTTATTTAAAAGCAAAAATCGACCCAATTTGCAAAGCCCACATTAGTCCTGCCTATACCGGAGATGGTATCCCATTGGCAAAAAAGGCCGGAGCCTTTTTGGATTATGATAGCTTCTGCCTGCGGTTGATGGGTCCCATGACCTTGAGCCGGAGCGAAGTTATGAATAACATGGGTAACTCCCCATATTCCATATTTGTCAATCGGGTCGGAAAGCGCTGGTGCTGTGAGCCGCCTCAGGTTCGCATGGGACTATTCAATTCCGGACACGTATTGCTGGAGCAGCCTGGGTCTGTTTCATACGCCGTCTTTGACGAAAACAGTTTGGCCGCTGCCATAAAAGAATCCAGAAAGCCCCATGATGGCTACGGCGGCTTTTTTGGTTATCCCCGGTTCCCGGAGTCCATGCAAGAGGTCTATGCCGATATGGACAAGGCCATAAATACTGGGAAAGGCTCCGCCTTTAAGGCGAACACCATGGAAGGACTGGCGAAAAAGATGTGCGTGAGCCCAAAAGCCCTGAAAGCCACCGTTTCAGGTTACAATTCCTCCTGCCAGGCCGGTGTGGATTTGGACT
>JBFYXR010000082.1:0-3513 GCA_041310455.1 Desulfobacteraceae bacterium
TGGACTCGATCAATCACCATTCCGTCATATACGGTTTCCCTTTCCTTACGGTCGGCATGATCACAGGGGCCATATACGCCCAGAATGCCCTTGGAAGCTACTGGAGATGGGACCCCAAGGAGGTTTGGACGCTCATCACCTGGCTCGGGTATGCCATGCTGCTCCATGAAAGGCTTGCCGTGGGCTGGCGCGGCAGGAGGGCCGCCCTGATGTCCATCCTATGCTTTTCCATGCTCATATTTACCTTCCTTGCGGGCAGCATCTGGCTGAGCAGCTACCATACCTTCAGAAACCTCGGGGCAGGCGCGGGGTTATGACCACGATCATCGACATAGGTATGAATCACCTCACCGCCCCGGTGGAGTTAAGAGAGTGCTTTGCCAATGATGAGGGAAAGACAGGGGCCGCTCTTTCCTTCATGAGGGGGTCGAAGCTGATAAAAGAATGTATTTTCATATCAACCTGCAACCGGGTTGAGGCCCTTTTCACTGCAGAACAGCCTGAGGAGGCGAGAGAATCGGTTATATCCATGTTTGCAAGCCTCGGAGGGATTGCCCACGGCGATTTTATGTCAAACCTCTATGTGTTTGAGGACATGGATGCCGTTACCCATATCTTCAGGGTTGCCTCAAGCCTGGATTCCATGGTTGTGGGCGAACCGCAGATCCTTGGGCAGATCAAGGAGGCCTATCACAGGGCATCGGTCACGGAAAAGACGACAGGGGTGATACTGAACAGGCTCATGCATCGGGCATTCCATACAGCCAAGAGGGTCAGGACCGAGACAGGCATTTCCGAATCTGCGGTATCCGTGAGCTATGCGGCTGTGGAGCTTGCTAAAAAGATATTCTACGGGCTGGAGGGCAGGACAGTCCTTCTCATCGGGGCGGGCGAGATGGCGGAGCTTGCTGCTAGGCACCTGCTGGGACAGGGGGTGAACGCGCTGCTTGTTGCAAATCGAAGCTTTGACAGGGCTGTCCAGGTTGCCGATCTCTTCCATGGCAAGGCAATCCTGTTCGAGGAGATCGGGCATTACATGATTGAAACGGATATCGTCATAACCTCAACGGGCGCCAAGGAGTATGTTATCACCCAGGACATGGTCAGAAAGTTGACCAGGGAGCGGAGAAGCAGGCCGCTCTTTTTCATCGATATAGCAGTGCCCAGGGATGTGGACCCGGCCATAAACAGGCTCGCTAATACCTATGTCTATGACATCGATGATCTGCTTGCAGTTGTGCAGGAAAACAGCGCGCAGAGGAGAGATGAGGCGACAAAGGCGGAGCGGATAGTGCAGGAAGAGGTCATAAGGTTCGAGAGGTGGATGAAGACGCTGGACATCGTCCCCACCATCACCGCTCTTAAGGATAGCACGGAGGCCTTAAGAAAGTCTGAGATGGAGAGGAGCCTTCCGGCCCTGGGCCGGATGACCGATGTGCAGCTTAAGGCGGTTGAGGCGCTGACCGTGTCCCTGGCCGACAAGATCATCAATGACCCGATACTTGCCCTCAAGGGCCAGGCGGGCAGGGCAGGGCGGGACGCATACCTGGATATTGCAAGGAAACTTTTTAATCTGGATATGGATAATCAGAAAAGGAGCTGATATGGAAAAAGACAGGCTGCTTGAAAGGATCATGAGGCATCCCGAAGCCCGCAGGATCGGCATGGTGGTCAGTCACCTGGGGATTGTAAGGGGGCATTCACGGGATGGAAGAAAGGTTGCTGCGGTTGAAGTTGATTACGACATGGATGTATTAGATAATATCATTAAAGATATTAAAGGAATGCCTGGTATAATTGAAGCTATGATTGAGGTTAAGAAAGGACTCCTGATGGTAGGGGACGAGGTCATGTATCTGGCCATCGGAGGAGATATAAGGGAGAATGTCTTTCCCGCCTTGATCAGGGGAGTTGATATGATAAAGAAGAATGCAGCGAAGAAGAGGGAGATATATGAAGAATAGGCGCAGGGCCTAAGGTATGAGGAACAGGGTATGAGGTTTTAAATATTCGGGAGACTAAATATGGGAATGGTTGATGTTACAGACAAGCCGATCATCCTCCGCAGGGCGGAGACATCGGGAAAGATATTCCTTTCGGAAAAGACAATAGGGGTTATCAGGTCCGGCGGAGTCAAAAAGGGCAATCCCATGCCCGTGGCCGAGGTGGCCGGGATGAATGCAGCCAAGCAGACGCACCTGCTCATACCCCACTGCCATCAGATACCACTTGACATGGTCCGTGTGGAGTTTCAGATCATGGATGATCATATAGAGGCCAGGTGCACTGTGAGCGCCCAGGCAAGGACAGGCGTTGAGATGGAGGCCCTCGTAGGGGTGTCAATGGCCCTTAACACCATATGGGACATGGTGAAATACCTTGAAAAGGATAGGGATGGCCAGTACCCCGGCACCAGGATTGAGGATATCAAGGTCCTTTCAAAGAAGAAGGGCTGACGGTTATTTCAAATGTGCGTTTAGATTTTTAGCCCGGCAGGGCAGGATGCTCAACCGGGCTTTTGCCTGATGCGGTAATGCCGTAATTATGTAATAATTGCCTCATGCCTTAAACCTTACACCCTGCACCCTGTTTTTATATCACCATATCCAGTTGTTGAACGGAACCTGCCATTCCTGAGTTGTTCAGGTAAATCCCGGTCCTGAGGATCTGGCCCTGAAGGATGTTATTCTGATCCTTCAGGTCGAAGGGTGAATTAATGTAGCCGACGTTGATTGCACCAATATTTGATCGGGATAATGAGCCAAGTGATTCATTGCCTTCCTGATCGCGCTGCCACAGGGAAAGGCTGTTGAAGGCGGAGTCGTTCTCGTCAATCCATTTGTTGTTGTCTTCATCCAGCGCTGCAAGCTCAGCAAAACCGTTGCCTGTTGAAGGTCCGAAAAGCTCGCTGCCGTTATTGACCTGGCTGTCGCCGTTCCTGTCAAAGACGAGGATGCCGCTCCCTGAAGTGACAAAGGGGATTTCCTCATTAATGCCGTCGGAATTGAGGTCAAAGTCGAAACTCCAGTCGGTCAACTGGGCTGCAGCACCGTCAAAATTGACTACAAGGGGATCAATCCTTGTGGCGTCACCGAGCATTATTGAGAGATTATTCTGTTCAAGATAGGATCGTTCCATCTGCATGTTGAGGCTGAAGGTGATCTCCTTGCCATCCGATGTACGGACAATGCCCTGTGCTGAAACACTTGTCTGTTCGGTTTCAGAATAGGACTCCTGCAGGTTATATCTGACACCCCAGCCTTCCATCTGTTGTGTCTCGGCAGTGGCTGAACCCTCATTTGCTCTGCGGCAATCGGCAGCATCATGAGAGGCGTTGTCGTTTAACTCTGACAGATCCGTTATGTCGATTTTTTTGCCGGTAAATATTTCTATCAGCCTCTTGATCATTGAAAGTTTGGGGTCAAGGGATTGCTCAGTGTCTTCAAGGCCATAGACCTCACGGGATGCGGCTGCATAGGCGGAAAATTTTTCAGAGACCTCCTGTGAAAGGGT
>JBFYXR010000084.1:0-3623 GCA_041310455.1 Desulfobacteraceae bacterium
TCCCTGATCCCGTCGGATGTATTCACAATGGCCTGATACACATACCAGCATCCGGCGTCTTTGGCCAATCTGAGGATCCTCTCGTCATCAAGTATGGGATGGGATACCCATGACTTTTTAAGGGGTATCATGGCCGTGAAAAGCTCCTCCAGCCATTGTTTCTCCTGTGCCAGCGAATTGTCCACGATGAACAGACGGTTGTTCTGAATGGATGCCATTTCCTCAATAACCCTGTCAACGGGCCTGGGACGGAACACCCTCCCCCCCAGGAAACCCACGCAGCAGGGAAAACAGTTGAACCTGCATCCCCTTGATGCGTGGACGAGATCAAGCATCTGGACACCTCTATAGGAATAAAAATCCCGGTTCAGGATCTCCCTTCGCGCTGTGCCTACAATGCCTATATCCGGCGGGCTGCTCATGTAGTCGTATACCCTTTTAAGCCTGTTGTTCCGGAGGTCGTCCAGGACGGACCGGAAACGTCCCTCCGCCTCCCCCAGAAAAACGGCATCAGCGTAAAGGCTGAGTTCCTCCGAGTGGAGCATCGCCGCGATCCCCCCGAATATAACGGGGACATTCAGGCTGCGATATCTCTTCGCTATCTCGATAGCGCGCGGGACCTGGCATGTGAGCATTACTGAGATGGCCGCAAGATCGGTACCGGCGTCATAGTCTATTTCCTGAAATGCCTCATCAATGAACGTAAGCCCTACGTCTTCAGGCACCTCCGCGGCAAAGACTACAGGACCGTGGGGAGGCAGGTGGAATTCAGTCTGGCGTTCCAGTTTGGGCCATTTGGGATAGATCAATGTCATTTGCATGGGGACTAATACCTGTTGTTGTTTAATAGTTTATTGGTTGCGTTCAAAATATTCCAAAAACCGACTGTGTAGATAGAGGCGCAAGGCTCAGGGCGCAAGGCGCAAGGAAAAACATTAACGGCTTTTCCTTTTACCTTTAACTTTTTGCCCTTAAGTCTTCATATCCTTGTATCCAGACACATCCTGACACACATTGATATGTCCTTTATTTCTGGTTCGTTAAAATACAATATACCGTCTTTATCCATGGAGATCCTGCCATACGGCTTAATCTGCCTTTCAATGGTCTTTTCAATTACTGCAAATATTGCGCCGGGAGCCGGTTTCATGGAAACAGGAAAATCAGGCGGAGGCTCAACATCACAAACACCCGCGAGCATGGTATCGCATTCTCCCAGTGAAATGCAATCCATGGCTGAACGGACTGCGGAAATCCCTGAACCTGTTTTTTCGTTGATCACATAATTCGTCCCTGTCAATCCGAATATTATTGATGCATGTCCCAGAAAGCAGTTGGGCAGCGTATAGGTAAACAGGTTCGGATCTGCAAGGATCCCGTTTTTCGTCATTACCGTATTGTAATAGTCCAGATCCGTTGCCGTACAGCCCAGCACCGTGGAGACAATAACCCCGATATTGCGTTTTTCATTCCACGCATCAAGCCCCGCATCCTGCAGGGCATAGGCGATGGCCTTAAGGCCGAGCCTGGAGAATCTGTCCAGCCTTCCGAATCTTCTGAAGTTCCGGCTCGCAAAGGGGCTTTTCCCTGTTAATCCGGGCAGTGCCCCTTCAGAATGCCCGAAGGGATCGGCGTTTCTACCCCTGCCCTCCCCTCCGGTGGTCACCCAGCCTATCCCTGTGATAAGGAAGCTCAATACTTAATCCCCCTTCCCTATGACAATGGCTGCATTAACACCGCCGAAGCCGGAATTTGTAGAGAGCATGTAATCGCAGTCCCTGATCACCGGCTCACTGCTCACAAGCCCGTCAGCGCCTGCATCCGGCTCTTTAAACCCTGCTGTAGGAGGGATAATCCCCGCTGCAAGGCCCTTCAGGCACAGGGCCGCCTCTATGCCGCCCGCCGCCCCCATTGTGTGTCCGATTGCGCCCTTGACTGAAAAAACCGGCACGCTTCTTTTTCCAAAGACCGCCCTGAAGGCCGTAAGCTCCATGGAATCATTATAGACGGTGCCTGTGCCGTGTGCGCATATTGCGGAAACGGCATCCTCCGGAAGGCCGGATTTTTTCAGCGCCTTCCTGATTGCCAGTATGAGCCCTGATCCATTCATATCAGGGGCCGTGATATGAAAGGCGTCATTTGAGACGGCCCATCCCGCAAGGGCGCCCAGGGATGCCCTGCCCTCTCTTCCTGCCCTTTCGGGGCTCATCAGGAGCAGGGAGGCTGCGCCCTCTCCTATGTTCATGCCTTTTCTGCCCCTGTCAAACGGCATGCACGGCACAGGAGACATGGCCTGCAGGGCGCAGAAGCCGGAGAATACAAATTCCGTAACAATGTCGTAGCAGCAGACCAGCACGGAATCGGCCCTCCCCAGCTCTATAAGGGACGCGCCCCTGGCAATGGCGATTGCCGATGATGCGCATGCAGCGCTGATATGCAGGGTTTCTCCGGTCAGGCCGAACCTCCGCAGGATATAATCGGAGACATGGTGCATAAGACAGTCATCGGCATCGGCAGGCATGCCGCGGGCTGATCTTTCCAGGCTGTCTATGCCGGCCTTGGTTGAGGCTGTAATCAGGAATGAATCCGCGGGCACAGGGGCCATTGCAATGAACAGCCGGTCGAGCAGCTCATAAACCATGGACCTGCCGCCGGAAGGTTTCAGGTCCTCAATGCAGGCCGCTATCCCGGAGCTGTAGTTTTTTGTCCGGAAACGCCCCACAGGGGCGATGCCTGTATCCCCCTGCAGGAGCCTGTCCCATAATGTGTCGAGGTCCTTTCCCAGTGCCGTGACTGCGGCCGCGTCTGTGATCCGGATAGGTTCTATTTCAGCTCACCTGCCTTCCATCTTCCGCAGAACTCCCGATAGAAGGCCGGCGAAACCATGTAAAGGTTGTTTTCCTTATCCAGCATGACCTGCACCGAATAGCCCGTGGTAACAATGCCTCCCCGGCTGTCCCTGATGATGAATTCATAATTGATCCTCGCGGCATCAGACCAGTGCAGTATCCCCTCAACCGTAAAATCCTCAGGGTATGTCAGGGGCCGGTGATAGTCCGCGTGCAGCTTTTTAATAGGTGCAACTATCCCGTTCCTGAAAAGATCCAGATATCCTATGCCGTAGCTGTCACCCAGTGCGCTTCTTGCATCCTCGAAATAGCCTGGATACCGGCCATGCCAGACTATCCCCAGGGCGTCAACCTCTTCAAAGCGCACCCGTCTCTCCACCTTGATGCGGAGCGGTTCCGGGGCGTCCTTCTTGTCTGTAAAGTATGGCTTCAGCACATTATCACTCCTTTACTCTGAAAAGGTCATAAAAAAAGACGCTGCGATCTTTGCGTCCAGATGGATCTCTATCCTGCTCCCTGGCGCACCTTTTACCTGACAGTCAGTGCATTGAATCACTATCTCATGGCCCGGCCTTATCTCCTGAAGAAATTTTGCGTTCTGGACAGAGGACAGGAGCAATGGATGACCCTTCTGCTCCTCAATAAGGCATTGCGCGACGATCAGCTGCACAACCGCGGGGAGTATCGGGTATCCGGGGAAATGCCCTGAAAACCCCGGGAAGTCGCCGGCAAAACAGTATCTGCCCGTTATCTTCCCGGGGCCGTCTGTCTGTG
>JBFYXR010000087.1:0-2616 GCA_041310455.1 Desulfobacteraceae bacterium
TGCATTTATTCCGTCGAGTTTTCTGCATATGAAATTCCCCTGTTCAAGTGAAAAAGAGAGGAAATTGCATACATCCTCTATGGAAGGGGGAACGGAATTGCGGCGTTCAAGAATCCTGATCGCTGCAACTGTGAGATGGGCATCCGAATAAAGATCTTTACTTTCCATGGCAATTAATATGATATAAAAATCAAAAGGTAAAATATCACTTTTTATACGATAAATATTAAAAAGTTATCTTAAGTCTCCATCTTGACATATTATTGCGATGAGAGTAACATTTTTTAACAATTTGTCAAGTAACCATATCGGATCAGCTGGGTTTTAAAAAGGCCTATATGGCAGGATTCAAGCCTGCTGCCTTTATTAACGCCCTTGCCAGGCTCCAGCAGTCTCAATTGGGGGCAGAGAAGATCCCGGCGTACCTCTCTACTCACCCTGTTGATTCCGAGAGGATGTCCAATCTGGAGGTAATGAGCCGTCAATACCCGGAACCGCCGGCAACAGCGGAAGTTGAACGCTTCAGAAGGCTTTACCCGCTCTTCAGGACTATAATAAAGGCCCGGTCAACAGAACCCAGGGCTGCAGTGAGGTATTTCAGCTCCGAGCTGGAAAGGTCTCCCGGTTCAAGCCTGGCGCATTTTGGACTTGGCATGGCATTACAAAATAAAGGTGAATACGATAAAGCTATCGAACAGTATGACATTGCCCTGAACGGCCTGGATGAAAAGGCGCCCGTGCTGAGATATATTGGAGAGACCTATCAGATGGAAGGACAGGCCCTCAACGCGATCAACACATTTGAGAAGGCATTGAAAATAAACGGCAGAGACAAAACCGTGCTCAGCCTGCTGGCCGCGTCCTATCAGGAGGTGGAGGAATATTCAAAAGCTGTTGAGATATACGACAGGCTGTCCATCATGGAGCCGGTAAAGGATGACGTCTTTTACAATCTCGGTTTATGCCTCGGCAGGCAAAATAACCTTGCGCTTGCCCATTATAATTTCGGGAAATACTTCAAGAGGACGGGAGACAGGGACAATGCCGATTTCCATTTCAAAAAGGCCGGGGAGCTTGCAGGGAGCGACCAGGCGCTTCAGGAGAGGATCAGGAAGGAGACGGAAGACATGAAGAAGGATAACAAGGCCATGAAGCGCCCGGCCTCATGACCCTACAGATCCTTTTCTGACATCTTGAGATACTCCCTTGCCTGTACATGCCCCAGGACGGCAGCCTCCCTCATGTCCTCCAATGCCTTTGTCTTCTTTCTAAGGGACTTATATATAAGCGCACGGTTATAATAGAGATCGGGATCCCGGGGTGATATCTTAATGGCGGATGTAAAATCCTTCAGCGCATCTTTAGACCGCCCCTTGGCAAAATATGCATTTCCTCTGTTGCACAAGGCATCGGCTGACTCCGGGTTAAGCCTTATTACCTCTGAAAAATCCTTTATGGCAAGGTCGTATCTTTTGCCCTTGAGATATATAAGGCCCCTGTTATAAAGAGCGTCAGCATGTCCCCTGTTGATTTCAATGGCAGCAGAATAGTCCTTTTCCGCCTTTTCGGAATCGTTCATTCGTTCGTATACCCATCCGCGGTTATAAAAGTAATCGGCATTCTTATTATCATTTTCAATAAGGCTGTTAAGCCTTTCCAGTTCAATGCCTAGGCTGAAAAAGGTATCCCTTTGAGAGTCCTTCATTACTGATGGGGCAGAACTGTTCCCTTCTGAAGCTTCAGCGGGTACTGAAAAAGAAGCATATGCGGAATTGGACAGGCACAGAATAAAAAATATAAGCGCGTGGAAGTTAAAATTCATTGATGTATGGCCCTCCCTGATGAGATGCCCAGCTTCCTCATGCGATGTCTGAGTGTGCTGGGATTCAACCCTAGTAGTTTGGCCGCGCCATCCGGGCCATGTACCCTGCCCTTTGCCATATCCAGCGCCTGCCTGATGTGTTTTAAATTGACCTGATCCAGTTCAGGAAACTCATCTTTTTCAATCGTGCCGTCATCCCTGTTTCTTTTCGGTGTTGACCAGACAACATCTTCAAATGTTATCAGTCCGCCCCTGTTGAGGATCAGCGCCCTTTCAATGACGTTTTCAAGCTCCCTTACATTGCCCGGCCAGGAATAGGCCTTGAGGATGTCCATCGACCCCCTTGCAAGCTTATGCGGCCCAGGCATCTGCAGCTCCATGGATTTCTTTTCAATGAAGTGATTTACAAGCGCAGGGATGTCTTCCTTTCTCTCTCTGAGGGGAGGTATAAAAACAGGAAAGACATTGAGCCTGAACCTGAGATCAGCCCGGAACAGCCCTTTATCGACCATCTCTTGAAGGTCCTGATGTGTGGCTGCAATGATGCGGATATCGACGTTTATCTGGCTGTCTCCTCCGACTCTGATGATCTCCTTTTCCTGGAGCACCCTCAGCATCCTGACCTGGGCCGGCAGCGGCAGTTCAGCCACCTCATCCAGAAAGATCGTGCCCCCGTCAGCCCGTTCAAAGCAGCCCCGCTTCTGGCTGATGGCCCCTGTGAAGGCGCCCTTTTCATGGCCGAAGAGCTCGCTGTCTATCAGCGTCTCGGGTATGGCCCCGCAGTTGACCTGGAT
>JBFYXR010000088.1:0-5636 GCA_041310455.1 Desulfobacteraceae bacterium
GTATGAAGAAATGGTTTAAGGATGTTATCTGACGACAAACAGAAGGCAAAAAAGAAGGAGGGACGAAATGAAATTTGAATTTATCGACAGCAATGAAAGGTACAATGCAAGGATCAAGGTCGTAGGCATCGGTGGAGGCGGCGGCAACGCTATCAACAACATGATCGCCGCCCAGCTCAAGGGGGTGGAGTTCATAGCGGCCAATACGGACAGCCAGGCCCTGGAACGCTCCTCATGTCCCAACAAGATGCAGCTCGGGGCGAACATCACCAGGGGGCTGGGCGCGGGGGCGGACGCAGAGGTAGGCCGCACTTCCGCCGAGGAGAGCATCAATGACATCAGGGAGGCCGTTTCAGGGGCCGACATGGTGTTCATTACCGCCGGCATGGGCGGAGGCACAGGGACGGGCGCGTCGCCCGTGTTTGCGAGGGAGGCAAAGGCAAGCGGGGCACTTACGGTTGCCATAGTCACCAAGCCCTTTCTGTTTGAGGGCGAGAAGAGGATGAACAGGGCCCTTGCGGGGATTGAAAGGCTTAAAAAGGACGTGGACACCCTGATCGTCATCCCGAATGAAAGGCTGAAGGCCATCGGCGACAGGACCGCGATGTTCAGGGACCTGATAATAAAGGCAGACAATGTCCTGCTCAACGCCGTCAGGGGCATATCGGACCTTATTATGAGCACGGGTTTTATCAACCTGGATTTTGCCGACGTAAAAAAGGTCATGTCCGAGATGGGCACGGCAATAATGGGCACAGGAAGGGCAAGCGGGGCAAACAGGGCCTCCGAGGCCGCCCAGCAGGCGATCAACAGCCCGCTCCTGGAGGACATCTCCATCAGCGGGGCAAAGGGGCTTCTCATGAATATAACCGCACCCCCCGACATAACAATGGAAGAGATCGACCAGGCAAGCAATTACATCAAGGGCGAGGTAGCCGAAGACGCAGAGATCTTCTGGGGTGTTGTGTTTGATGAGAATATGGGAGAGGAGGTTCAGATCACCGTTATCGCAACGGGAATCGACAGGCCGCAGTACAGAAAGGTGGTTGTCAACCTGAGGGATCTCACTCCCGACGAGGTCAAGGACCCCTGGACGGTCAAGGTGAAGGGCGAGGCGGTGGATGAGTTTGAGTCCCCGGCGTATCTGAGAAAGAAGTCAGGCATGGAGATCCCCGAGGTCGAAGATGACGAGGATTTTGAACCCCAGAAAAAGGGCTTTTTCAAAAAGGCGTTTTTTAAGGACAATCTTGATTACCCGACCTTTTTAAGGGCCAAGGCCGACTGATTGAGAGAAACGGATTCAAGAAAAAATACCGGCCCCCTTTCACGCGCCGTGCTTGAAGGTGAAAAGGGGACCGTTAAAAAGCATTGGGGCGGCAGGATATCCGTTGCCGTTGTCTTCCCCAGCTATTATCGCGTTGGCATGTCCAACCTGGGATTCCAGGCAGTCTATGCCTTATTGAATAAACGGGATGATGTAGTCGCAGAAAGGGCCTTCCTGCCTGAAGATCAGGAAACGTCCCTCCGCCTTCGGGCAGGGAAAGGCCTTTTCACCCTGGAATCCCAATCCCCCCTCCGGGATTTTGATATTGTCGCATTCTCCATCTCCTTTGAGAATGACTATCCCAATATACTCACCATACTTGAATCGGGAAAGATCCCCATTCTCCAGGAGGAAAGAAATGAATCCTGCCCCATTGTCATGGGCGGCGGCATCACGACGTTCCTGAACCCCGAACCCCTTGCGATGTTTTTTGACCTGTTCCTGCTTGGCGAGGCCGAGGCGAACCTTGAGCAATTTATTGACGGCTTTAAAGAGGCCAGGGCCGCCGGCGCAGACAGAAAAGAAACACTGGAAGGTCTCGACAGCGCCATCCCGTCCGTATATGTCCCGTCTCTCTATCACGTTGAATACAACGGTGACGGGACAATCCGTTCACGTTCGCCACTCCGGCCGGACGGCCAGGCCAAAAAAATAATAACATGCCCCAGGTCATCGCTCCCCTCCGTGAACAGGTCCTGCATCCTTACAAAAAATACGGAATTCTCCGACACGGTCCTGGTTGAACTGGGCAGGGGGTGCGGACGGTCCTGCCGCTTCTGCGCCGCCGGATATGTTTACAGGCCCCCACGGACGCACGGGAAAGAGAGGCTTGTTGAATGCGTTGACGATGCCCTTAAGGAATCGGGCCGGCTGGGCCTTTTAAGCGCATCCGTCCTGGATACCCCGGGTATCAGCGATGTCTTCAGGGATATAATCGAAAAGGGCGGGAGTTTTTCAGTGTCATCCCTGAGGGCGGAGCTCCTGACCGAAGAGATCCTGGAATGTCTGAAAGCAGCAGGTCAGAAGAGCATTGCCATAGCCCCGGAGGCAGGATCGGAAAGGCTCAGGAAGGTCATTAACAAGCATCTCACCGATGAACAGATAATAAATTCCGTAAGGCTCATGGCAAGGGTAAGGGAGTTCTCTCTGAAGCTCTACTTTCTCATCGGGCTCCCTTCAGAGACCAGGGATGACGTGGAGGAGATACTCAGCCTTGTCAAGGTAATCAAGCACCACATGGTCAGGGAGTCAAAAGGCCGGGGCACCATAGGCAGGATACGCCTGAGCGTCAACTGCTTCGTGCCAAAGGCGTTTACGCCCTTTCAGTGGTTCCCCATGGAAGGCGTCTCCACCCTGAAGGAAAAGCAGAAATGGCTGAAGCGGTCAGTCGAGAAGGAAGGCGGCATGACAGTCAGCTTTGACGTGGCCAGGTGGGCATATCTTCAGGCGCTCCTTTCCGCAGGCGACAGGAGGGTGGGCTCCATACTGATGCTGGGGCATCAGTACCGGGGCGACTGGTCCATGGCATTCCGCCACTCGGAGATAAATCCTGACTTCTTTGTCCTCAGGTCCAGGGGGCTTGATGAGGTCCTCCCCTGGGATTTTATCGATCACGGCATCCGCAAGGAATATCTTGCAAGGGAGTACATGCTGGCCCTGAAGGAAAAGGAGTCGGATATATGCTCGGTCGGCAATTGCGACAAATGCGGAGTATGCAGACCCAGGCAGGTTTAGAACCTGCCCCTACGGGGGGAATGGGTTGTGTTATCCACTTCCGCTCCAAGCCTTTCCCCGATTTTCCTCCACTTAGGGTAAGGGGAGGCCAGGAGGGGTTACGTCAAAATAAATTGCCTTCCTCACTTATCAGAACTTTTAAAAACCCTTGTCCTCTATCCTCTCCGATCTGCCGCGCCGTAGTCCGGGCAAAGACATAAGGCTAAATCCAGTCTTTTCAGTTTGTTATATCCATGCGCCCCGGCCTTCACCAGGGTCGTCATTTTATAGCCTCCTGTCTTCCCGGTATATCCTTCAATTCAACCACCCTATATTGTGGAAAAAATATGTTATAAACACAGTATATGGTATTTTTTATTGACAACTATCCGGATTCATGATAGAAATAACAGAATATTGAGGTTTGTCAAAGGGAAGGGGGGAATCCTAAAAGGCGTCTGTCTTAGAGGTCGTGAAATATGGAAATGGATATTGATGTCATATGCTCATGGTGCAGCAAACATCTGGGCAGGAAGAAATTTTTTACGGATGACATGCAGAACAGACACCGTGTGTCTCATTCCATATGCGGCAACTGCAGGGACAAGCTTATGGACGAGTATAAAAAAGCCCTTCAGGGCCAGACCCACCGGCACTCTTAAATCCTATATTCTTATCTTCTTAACTTCTTAACCTCTTATCTTCCCGCCTTTCAGTTTCCCTGTTGACCCCTTTAAATCAAAATGTTAAGAACCGGCTGTGGGCGATTAGCTCAGGTGGATAGAGCGTTGGTCTCCGGAACCAAAGGCCGCGCGTTCGAGTCGCGCATCGCCCACCACCTTCAACTCTCCCGGCGCGCCGTAACGCTGGTGAAGGCGGAAGTTCATAGAGCAAAGGCGGCTGCCCTCTGACCTCCGACCTCTCTTTTTCGCCTTCTTCTCCCTTTCCCCGTTTCTCCGATTCCCCCGTTCTCCGTCTCGTATCTTCTCAGCTTCTCATCTTCTTAACTTCTGCATTCTGGCCTGCCCGCCGTAGCCTTGGCAAAGGCGGCTGATCTCTGACTTCCGATCTCTGATGCATGGTCTCAGCATCCCAGCCTCCCTGTAAAATTATCCCTGTTATGCTACCGCAAATTGAAGCCTGATGTTTAAAACCTCGTCATCTTCCAGGTACTCATCAAACCCCATTGACCTGTCAATAATCCCGGAAGAAGTGATTTCAACAATCCTGTTCGCCACGGTGGACACCAGCTGGCGGTCGCGGGATGAGAACAGCAGCACCTCCGGAAATGCCGTCAGCCCGTTATTCAAGGCGGTAAGTGATTCAAGGTCCAGGTGGTTTGTCGGTTCGTCCAGGATAAGGACATTGGCCCCGCTGAGCATTATCTTGGAAAGCATGCAGCGGACCTGCTCCCCGCCTGAAAGAACCCTTGTCTTTTTCATGGCCTCATCCCCGGAAAAGAGCATCCTTCCCAGAAAGCCCCTGGCAAAGCTTTCCCCGTCACAGGGAGGGAACTGGCAAAGCCACTCCACAAGGCTCATATCGTTGCTGAAGTAGGCGCTGTTTTCCATGGGGAAATACTCTGCCTTGATGGTAACGCCCCAGTTGACGCTCCCGCTGTCCGGGGGTGTTTCACCTGCGAGTATCTGAAAAAGGGTTGTTTTTGCGTGGCTGTCCACGCCGACAAAGGCGATCTTATCACCCCTGTTCACGGTGAGGTTAAGATTGTCTAAGACGGAAACCCCGTGTATCTCTTTGCACAGACCTTTTATCTCAAGAATCGTGTTGCCGCACGGGCGTTCGGGCTTGAAGCTGATGAACGGGTATTTCCTCGATGAAACCGGCATATCCTCTATGCTGAGCTTGTCCAGGAGTTTTTTCCTGGCAGTGGCCTGTTTGGATTTGGATGCGTTGGCGCTGAATCGCCGAATGAATTCCCTGAGGTCCTCTGCCTTTTCAAGGGCCTTTTTATTCTCATTCTGTTTTTGTTTAAGCATGAGCTGGCTTGACTCGTACCAGAAATCGTAATTTCCCGTATATACCCGGATCGCCCCGAAGTCTATATCCGCTATATGTGTGCAGGCCTGGTTTAAAAAATGGCGGTCGTGTGATACAACGATGACCGTGTTCTGGAACCGGCAGAGAAATTCCTCCAGCCATGAGATGGATTTGAGATCCAGGTGGTTTGTGGGCTCATCCAGCAGAAGCACGTCGGGATTGCCATACAGGGCCTGTGCAAGAAGCACGCGCACCTTGTCGCCGCCCAGGAGGTCTCTCATCCTTTTCTGCAGAAATGACTCGGGGATGCCGAGTCCCTTGAGGAGTACCGCTGCCTCAGCCTCTGCCTCATAGCCGTTCATTTCAGCGAATTCACATTCAAGTTCGCCGCAGAGGATGCCTTCTTCCTCGGTAAGTTCAGGCTTTGCGTAGATCGCTTCGCGCGCCGCCATTACCTCGAAGAGCCTTTTGTGCCCCATGATGACGGTGTTGATGACCGTTTCATTATCAAATGCAAACTGGTCCTGCCTGAGGACAGAGAGCCTTTCCTTCGGGCCGATTGTGACCTCGCCCTTATCCGGTTCCACATCACCTGATAGTA
>JBFYXR010000090.1:0-5608 GCA_041310455.1 Desulfobacteraceae bacterium
ATCATACATCAGCGGCGCCCTCGGAATAGTGAAAAGGCGTTAAGTTCTTTAAGCTCTCCATTTCACTTATTCCGATGCTATCAGCGTCCTTTCCGGAAATCTCCACAAAAATATAAAAGAAAATATTATCCTTCGCGTTTTTTTTCATTTTGATTGCTTCTCTCTGAAATCCTGTTTCCTTATTGTCAATATTATCAATAGATTCAACTATTTTTAATATTTTTAAGATATGTTAAAAAAAAATTCATGTCAAGAAGACATTCTGAAAAGTTACGTGGTCGGCCGTTAAAAATCAGGAATATCCCTACCCCTCCACGCCTCCACAATATTTTGCCTGCACCTTGCCCCAAAAAAAGATGCTTGTAATTAATTAAAAAAAAGATTAAATACAGGCGGCTGTAAAAAGTTTTAGACTATCGCGATATCCTGAAATCAGAAATTTAGCCCCCATTGTCAAGAGGAACTTCATCCCCTATACCTTACAGAATAGTCCCTTAAGATATAATTTCATATACAGGAAGTGCCCGATCATTGCCGATACCTATCGTTCGGAATATGGCAGATTATTTCTCTGACGGCCGGTTTAACCGGTTTATGATTAATATTGAAGCTCAATGACGGGAAAAATCAGGATATCTGATTCCTGAAAATCTAATAATTAATGATGGAGCAACTGAATAATGCATGGATTAATGAGAAATGAAAAGATAAGAAACATAGCCATAATCGCCCACGTTGACCATGGCAAGACAACGCTTGTGGACGCCATGTTCAGGCAGAGCGGAGTTTTCAGGGACAACCAGGAGGTTGAAGAGCGCCTGATGGACAACCTGGACCTGGAGAGGGAACGCGGAATTACAATCGCCGCCAAAAACTGTTCCGTTATCTGGAAGGATGTGAGGATAAACATAATAGACACCCCCGGCCATGCCGACTTCGGCGGAGAGGTTGAGAGGGCCTTGTCCATGGCGGACGGCGCTATCCTCCTTGTAGATGCCTCTGAAGGCCCTTTGCCCCAGACCAGGTTTGTCCTTAAAAAAGCGCTTGAGTCCGGTCTTAAAATCATAGTCATAATCAATAAGGTTGACCGCCAGGATGCCAGGATCAATGAGGTCCTGAACGAAATATATGACCTGCTCATAGACCTGGATGCCACTGATGAACAGCTTGAGTTCCCTCTCCTCTACGCCATAGGCCGCGACGGGATAGTCTCCAGAGAACCGGATTGCTCAGGCAAAAATGACCTGCTCATCCTTTTCGACACCATCCTTGAAGAGATCCCCGGGCCCGCCTTCAAACCAGGCATGGATTTCCAGATGCTTGTCTCGGACCTAGGCTATTCGGACTATGTCGGCAGGCTTGCCATAGGCAAGATCCACAACGGCAGCGTAAAGGTCAAGGACAGCCTTGTGGCCATCGGTGAAAACAGCGAGATCATACCTCTCAAGGTTTCCAAGCTTCAGACATACACGGGCGCAAAACTTACCGACACCGATGAGGCTCAGCCCGGCGATATCGTCGTCCTGGCAGGAGTGGAAGATGTCAAGATAGGCGATACGATCTGCAACCGCCTTGCCCCCATTGCCCTGCCGAGGATCACTGTGGACGAACCGACCGTCTCCATGAACTTTCTGATCAATGACTCCCCCTTCAGCGGAAAGGAGGGCAAGTATGTCCAGTCAAGCAGGATAAAGGAACGGCTGGAGAAGGAGGCCCTCCGCAACGTTGCCATAAGGGTTGAGCTGCCGGAAAACAGGGACGGCATAATCGTCAAGGGCCGTGGAGAGTTTCAGCTGGCAATCATCATAGAGACCATGCGCCGGGAGGGCTATGAATTTTGCGTCGGCAGGCCTGAGGTCATATTCCATTATGAAGACGGCGTAAAGATGGAGCCCATCGAAAAGCTGATGGTGGACTGCGAGGAGAATTTCCTGGGCGTGGTTACTGAAAAGCTCTCTATCAGAAAGGGCAAGATGACCAACCTGGTTAACAAGGGCAAAGGCAGGGTAAGGATTGAATTCTCCATACCGAGCCGCACACTGATAGGATACAGGGATGAATTTCTGACCGACACAAAGGGCACGGGCATCATGAACTCGCTCTTTGACGGTTATGAGGCCTATCGGGGTGACTGTCTCAGCAGATTCACCGGTTCAATAGTCTCTGACCGCCAGGGCAAGGCAGTGCCCTACGCCCTTTACAACCTGGAGCCGAGGGGGCAGCTCTTTGTCCTTCCCGGCGAGCCGGTCTATGAAGGCATGATAGTCGGGGAACACAACAGGGGCAATGACATAAACGTCAACGCATGCAAGGAAAAAAAGCTGTCCAACATGAGGGCCGCGGGAAAGGATGACAACGTCCTGCTGACCCCCGTGAAACAGATGACCCTGGAACAGGCCATAAGCTTTATAAGGGAGGATGAGCTTGTGGAGGTGACGCCCCTTTCAGTACGCATGAGAAAGGCAATCCTCTCCGCCCAGAAGCGCCACTTGCTGAGGCCAAGGCCTGAATAAAAAAAAGGATTTAAAGTGAAAAGCATCATTGGCTTGGGGAGATAATATCCATGATCTTTAACAGTGTTGACTACAAATAATTTATTATCTAAGATCATTGCTGTCCAAAACAATTTTAAAACATTATATGAGGTCTTTCAGGAAAAACAATAATAGCTCGTCATGCCCGCGAAGGCGGGCATCCAGTGGTTTTTTCTCAATTGCAAACTCTGGATTCCCGCCTGTGCGGGAATGACATTTCCAGGTTCTCTATTTATATATTTAGCGAATAGAGCATCTTTATTTGCGCTCGTAAGCGATTGCATCATTGTATTGGACAAGATTGATCTAAGATAAGACCTTAAAGGAGTTGATCCTGTGCTCACAGAATACATAAATAAAGCGATAAGCAAAGCGGTTTATGATAAGCTGGAAGATGAAACCTTCTTTGGGAAAATTCCAGAATGCCCGGGTGTCGTAGCCTTTGGAGATACGTTAGTTGAATGTCAGCAGGAATTGAGATCATCCCTTGAAGGTTGGATGCTTGTTAAAATCAGACATGGAGATCGTTTGCCGGTCATAGGCAGAATTGATCTGAATAAAAAAATGCCTGATTTTCACAACGGGGCATCCGCTCATGGTTAAATGGAAACCTTGCAAGCGGAGAGAATTCATTTAAAAGCTCAAGCGGCTCGGCTTTAAATCTCCTGAACCCGGGGGGCATCATTTCTATATGCGCTATGGCAGTTATACACTTACAATACCAGGCAACAAAGAATACTCTGTTGCGCAGGTCAGGATGCTTCTCAGTGAAATTGAGCACGGCATCAAAAAGAAGATTACACTTTAAGAGTGGGAGAATATTTAACTATCCCAAATTCTATCCTTATATACAGCTAGTCTCAGGAAAAAACCTTCGGTTCTTTTAACAAGAATGCCGACAGAAAACCCATAAACGCGCCGACGCCCACAAGATAGATGGCAATGTCATATCGCCCGGTTATGCTGATGGACAGCGATCCTACCGCCATGCCTATAAATATACCGACCTGGTTGAAGACTATCATCAGCCCACCTAGCTTGCCCATTATGCCCTCAGGGTAGTTCTTTGCAAAAAAGGTCGTGATGAGCGGGGATATCAGGGCTATGCCGAAGGCGCCGGTCCACATGCATGCAGACAGCGTTATTATGCTGGAATGTACGGATGGAAATTTGATCGAGAACCAGAGCACCGAGGGAAGAATGAACCCCAGCAGTACAAGCGCCCTTAACCTGCCCCTGAATATCTTCTCCAGAATAAAACCGCTGACCACTGCCGTCAAGATGAAGACGGCATTTACCCCCGACATCATTCCTCCCGCCCCCGCAGGGCCAAGGCCTGCCCCGACCGGAGGATCAACTGCCAGATAGTTGGTTATGACATCATTAAAGAGCCTGACATCCCATGAGAACCACAGACTGCAAAGGAAGGCAGCCCAGGTAGCGGGGAGTCTGAAGGCCCTGTTAAGATCGCTTTTATCTAACCTGGAGACACCAGGAGACAGCGTGACTTCTTTTACCGGCGGTTTCGGTCCTAGGGCAACAATCAAGGAAAGGATAAGCGTTATAACGAAAAAAACAGTCAGCCACGCGATCGCCGCTTGCCAGCTGCCCGTCTTCCGGAATACAAAGGGAACAAAGTTCAGGCTGACAATTGCACCCAGAGGCACTGTGGCGCCCTGAAATCCTATGACAATCCCTCTTTCATGGGGCGGGAACCACTGGGCCGCAACCAGCGGGGCCGTTGTCATGATCGGGCCTGCCCCGAAACCCTGTATCAGACGGATAAGAAGCATGCCCCATGGCATGTTTCCTATTACAGGGACGAGCAGCGATCCGATAATAAAAAGAATCGAACACCCTGTCCAGACGCGGTAGGCCCCGAATCGGTCAACTACTCCTCCGCCCAAAAATGCCGCGATGCCTATGAATATCTGAATAGCCACCATGGTGATCTGGGTAGTCATGCCCATATCAACGCCTATTGTCCTGGAGATCTCCCCTATCATTGTTGCAGGGCATACCAGAGGCATCACCGCCGTTGCCTGAACAATGCACAAGCTTACAAGAATGAACCATCGATACTTCGGGTATCCTGCATCTTCCATTGGGCCGTCCTTTTGAACGCAGGCCCCTCCGCAATAAAGTCCTGTCTTACAGGACACGAGCGGGGGAGTGGTTCCGGTACAATCTGATGAGATCAAATCTAAACCGTCCCCTGAAAGGGGAGAAAACAACTGTTATCCCCAACAATCTGAGAACCTTGCGAAAATGATTAAATCTGAAGTTTTATCATTCCGGAAAACCTGCATCATGCCGGATTTTGCGCCACAGCCCCGGCAAAGGCACAGGCCCGGAATAACGTATGAAGAAATCATGAAAAAGTCACGCAAGGGGAAAGATAGTGGTTTATTTTTTAATTATTTAACTAATAAGATAAGAATATCAGGCTTGTCAAGAAGGAATTGGAACTATCTGATAGTTCGGTAATTATTCCATTCAGTATTTTGACCGCCTTCTACCTTTTAGCCATCTGAAGAGCCAGCTTCATTTCCTGTATGCGTTGTAGCGAACCGCTGAAGAGCTCTTCCGGAAATTCATAATATTTAAGAATGCCCTGAAGTATATCCGTTGCAACATAGGAATTCACCGACATGCCTGCAAGATATTGCAGGCGCAGGTTGCGGTCCCTGTTGATCTGTGCGTTTTCCATCCACCCGCCCATGTCGGCAGCCCGGCCCGCATACCTGGCCATCAGATCAATCTCAGCGTTGCCGTATTCGATGGGCTCCCATTTCGCAGTTCTTGAGACAGCCCCGAATCCCACTTCCATCAACGATAGTTTAACCTTTGCATAGCTGGCGCTGTTCAGTTTTTCGTGAAGCAGGTCCAGGTCAATCCTGGTTGGTTCAGCCTGGCCAAGGAGCACTGCATCAAACCCCTCGCCATCGATGTCATTGCTGAAGATCATCCCGTTGGGAAACACCTTAAAAAAGGTTGATATTACACTCTTGATAGTCTCGTTGTCGCTCTCATAAATGGGTATCCACAGGCTCATCACGCCGCCCGGATTCAGA